>JAXIPK010000036.1:0-5902 GCA_045402975.1 Acidobacteriota bacterium | reverse complement strand
CGGTGATGCGGCAGGGGAAGAGCGGGCGCATTGTTCTCATTGGCTCCATCAACGGCTCGCGCGGCAAGTTCGGCCTGACGGCGTATGCTTCGAGCAAGGCCGGCCTCATCGGGCTGGCCAAAAGCGCGGCGCGAGAGACGGCGCGGTTCGGCATCCTGGTCAACGTGGTGGAGCCGGGAATGGTTCGCACGCCCATGACCGAAGCACTGCCGGAAGAAGTTAGGCGCGCGGCCGAGGCCGAGAGCTTGCTCGGCCGGCTGCTGGAGCCGGAAGAGGTAGCCGAAGCGGTGTTGTTCCTGTGCGGCCGCGGCGCTCGCCAAATCACCGGCCAGATCCTGCGCGTGGACGGCGGGCAATTTCTAGGTGGTTCGTAAAGGAGAACAGCGATGAAGCCCGATGCAATGGAAGAACCGGGAGCGCTGGAGACCGACGCCATCCCGGTGCGCACGCTGAGGGAAAGCGACTTGAACGTGGTGGTGGCCATCGACGCCGCGTCCTCGGGGCGCCGGCGACCGCGCTATTTTGAGCTGATGCTTGAGCGCACGATCAAACACTCCGCGCTGCAAGTGTCGCTGGTGGCCGAGATGGACGGCCGCGTGGTGGGCTTCCTGTTGGCAACTCTGTATTACGGCGAGTTCGGCGTGGCCGAGCCGACCTGCTCGCTGGAGGCCATCGGCGTGGATCCCCGCTACCGCGGGCGGCACGTCGGACGCGCCCTGATGCGCCAACTGCGGCTCAACCTCGGCGCGCTTCGCATCTCGACTCTGCGCACCGAAGTGGCTTGGGATGACCTCGAGCTGCTGGCTTTCTTCAAGCGGGAAGGGTTTGTGCTTGCCGGCCGCCTCTGCCTGGAGTCCCCACTCAATCCAACCGCGCCTTCGGACTAGGTTCCGTTCGTGCAACTCGCTGTGGAACGAGTTCGAGCGAGGACGAGGAATGCAAGACAGCGGGCACGTAGTCCTGGGTCTCGGCCGGTAGCCAAGCCCGAATGAGTTCGAAGTCGCGGGTGCGGGCGCGAGCGATGGCGGCATCCACGCGGTCGGCGCCGGCGTTGTAGGCCGCCAGAGCAAGCGGCCAATCGCCGAACTGCTCGTAGAGATCAGCCAGATGCCGGGCCGCCACGCGAGTGGAGAGCCGCAGGTCGGTCCGCTCATCGTGCTCGGCGCTGACTTGGAGTCCATAGCGGCGGGCGGTGGCGGGCATCAGTTGCCACACGCCGCGGGCGCCTTTGGGCGAAAGCGCCCGGGGATTGAACCGGCTCTCGACCCAGCCCACTGCCAGCAGTTCCACCGGCACGCCTTCCGCCCGAAAAGTCTCTTGCAGAAGCTGCCAGTCCGATTCACTCAGCCGCGTGCGCCAGTGCGGGGCGAAGAGCTCCTCCGGCGTTTCCGGAACTAGCAGGGCCGGCGGCGGCGCAGTTGGCTCATTGATCACGGCCGCAACGGCCTGGAAGCGTTCGGCGCGCAGTTGCTCGAACCGCGCTTCCGGGTTGGATTGGGCGACCAGCGTTGCCGGCGCCAGGACGCCGCACGCAACAACCAGGAGCGTTGGCAGGAAGAGGTTTCGCATCGATCCTCCTATTTCACCGGCAAGCCGGCCGCGCGCAGCGCCGGTTTCACTTCCCAGCCCCACTTCCAGATGGCGTAGATGGGCGGGTACACCACCAGCTCCATCAGGAATGAGGTAAGGATGCCGCCCACCATGGGCGCGGCGATGCGCTTCATCACGTCGGCGCCGGCCCCCACCGACCACATAATGGGCAACAGGGCGAAGAACATGCACGCCACCGTCATCAGCTTGGGCCGCAGGCGTTTGACCGCGCCGTGCACAATGGCTTCGCGCAGGTCGTGCCAATTGCGCAGCAAGCCCTTCTCCCGGGCTTCCTTGTAGGCAAGGTCGAGATAGAGCAGCATGAACACGCCGGTTTCGGCGTCCACGCCCAGCAGCGCGATCAAGCCGACCCAGACGGCGATGCTCATGTTGTAGTCCAGCAGGTAGAGCAGCCAGATGGCGCCCACGGCGGAGAAGGGCACGGCCAGCAGAATGATGAACGTCTTCACCACCGAGCCGGTGTTGAAGTACAGCAGCAGGAAAACGACGAACAGGGTAACGGGCACCACCAGCTTCAGGCGCTCTTTCACGCGCGCCATGTGCTCGTACTGGCCGCTCCAGACGAGCTCGTAGCCCGGAGGCAGCGCCACCTTTTCGCTGACGGCGCGCTTGGCCTCGTCCACGTAGCCGCCGATGTCGCGCCCGGCGACATCGACGTAAACGTAGCCCGCCAGCCGCCCGTTTTCGTTGCGGATCATCCCCGGCCCGGTGCGGATGCGCAAGTCGGCCAGTTGCGCCAGCGGCACTTGCGCGCCGGATGGCGTGGCCACCAGCACCCGCTCGAGTGCCGGCAAGTCGTCGCGCAGTTCGCGGGCGTACCGTACGTTCACCGGGTAGCGCTCGCGGCCTTCGACGGTGACGGTGAGATTCTCCCCGCCGACGCCTGACATCACCACCTCGTTCACGTCGTCGACGGTCAGTCCATAGCGAGCCAAGGCTTCGCGCTTGAGTTCGAAATCCAGGAAGTAGCCGCCGGTGGTGCGCTCGGCGAAGACGCTGCGGGTGCCGGGCACGCCGCTCAGCACTCCTTCGAGGTGCGCGCCGAGCGCTTCGATCTGTTTCAGGTCGTCCCCCAGAATCTTGATCCCCACCGGCGACCGCACTCCGGTGGTCAGCATCTCGATGCGGTTCTTGATGGGCATGGTCCAGATGTTGCTCATCCCGGGCATCTGCACGGCTTCGTTCAGCCCGCCGGGGCCGTAGACCAGCTCGTCCACACTGATGCGATCGGGCCAGGCGCGGCGCAAGATGCGTTGCAGCCACTCCGGCGCCCAGTCCGAGTACCAGCGCGGCTTGCGCCGCCACTCGGATTCGGGCTTCAGCACGACGACGGTTTCGACCATCGAGAAGGGCGCCGGGTCGGTAGGGGTCTCGGCGCGCCCCACCTTGCCGAAGACCTGGGCGACTTCCGGTACTTCCATCAGCAGCTTGTTGCGCACCTGCAGGATGCGGGCTGCCTCCGTTATCGAGATGCCGGGCATGGTGATGGGCATATCGAGCAGCACGCCTTCGTTGAGAGGCGGCATGAACTCGGAACCGAGGCGGAAGAAGACCGGCACGGTGAGCGCCACGATGAGGACGGCGACGGCCACCGTCGTCCAGCGCCACTCCAGCGCGAACTCCACCACCGGCTGGTAAATGCGCATCAGCGGGCGACTGATGGGGTGCTTCTCTTCGCTGTGAATCTTGCCCACCAGCACCGCGTTGACGATCCACGCCAACCAGCGCGGCCGGAAGCTGTACTCCTTGACGTGGGTGAACAGCAGCCGGATGGCCGGGTCGAGCGTGATGGCCAGCACGGCGGCGATGGCCATGGCGAAGTTCTTGGTGAAGGCCAGCGGTTTGAACATCCGGCCCTCCTGCGCTTCCAGGGTGAAGACGGGCATGAAGGAGACAGCAATGACCAGCAGGGCGAAGAAGCTCGGCCCGCCTACTTCCTTCACCGCACTGATGATTACGTCGCGGTAGTTCCCCGGCCGCCCGTCGGCTTCCCAGTGCTCCAGCTTCTTGTGCGTCTGCTCGACCACCACCACCGCCGCGTCCACCATCGCCCCAATGGCAATGGCCAGACCGCCCAGCGACATGATGTTGGCGGTGAGCCCCATACCCTGCATGGGGATGAACGCCAGCAAGATGGTGATGGGGATGGTGACGATGGGAATCAGGGCGCTGGGGATGTGCCAGAGGAAGATGAGGATGACGAGGCTGACGATGATCAGCTCTTCGACGAGCGTGTCTTTGAGCGTGGCGACGGAGCGCTCGATCAGCTCCAAGCGGTCGTAGGTAGTGACGATCTTGACGCCCGCGGGGAGGTTGGGCTCGATTTCCTTGAGCTTGGCCCGGACGCGCTCAATAACCTTCTGGGCGTTCTCGCCGTAGCGCATGATAACGATGCCGCCGACGACCTCGCCCTGGCCGTTGAGCTCCGCCACGCCGCGGCGCAGGTCGGGTCCGAGGCTGACGGTGCCGAGGTCGCGCACCAGAATGGGCGTGCCGGTCTGCGGGTTGGCCCCTACGACAACGCTTTCGATGTCGCCCAGCGAACGAATGTAGCCGCGCCCGCGCACCATGTACTCGGCGCCACTGAACTCCACCAGGCGGCCGCCGACGTCGTTGTTGCTGCGTCGCACCGCCTCGAGCACGGTGTTCAACGGGATGCGGTAGGCCTGCAGCTTGTTGGGGTCGAGGTTGACCTGGTACTGGCGGATAAAGCCCCCCACCGGCGCCACCTCGGCCACCCCGGGCACCGACTGCAGAGCAAAGCGCAGGTACCAGTCCTGGTAGCTGCGCAGTTCGGCCAGGTCATGCTGGCCGGTCGTGTCCACCAGCGCGTACTGGAACACCCACCCGACCGGCGTTTCGTCGCGTGCCAGCTCAACATTCACGCCCTGGGGGAGGCGCGGCTGGATGGCGCTCAGGTATTCGAGCGTGCGCGAGCGCGCCCAGTAGATGTCGGTGCCGTCTTCGAAGATGACGTAGACGTAGGAGTAGCCGAAGTCGGAGAAGCCGCGGATGTCTTTGACCCGGGACGCCCCGAGCAGCGCCGTGATGATCGGGTAGGTGACCTGGTCCTCGATGATGTCGGGGCTGCGATCCCAGCGGGTGTAGATGATGACCTGGGTGTCGGAGAGGTCGGGGATGGCGTCGAGCTTGGTTTCGGTCATCGCCCGCCAGCCCACCAGGACGGCCACGGCAACAAAGAGGACAACCAGGAAGCGGTGGTGGGCGCTGAATTCGATGATGCGGTTGATCATGGGTGGGCCTCGATTTCCTTCATCAAGTCGGGGAGGCGTCGCACCACGCCGCCGTTCTCGGCGGCGAAGGCGCGCGCTTCGCTCTCTTGCGCGAAGGCATAGAGACTGGGAGCGCAGCGGTCAAAAACGGTCTCGTGCGGGTGTTTGGTTTCGTCAAGCATCGGCTCGTGCCGCGCGCACAGGACAATCCGGCTGCCTTCGACGTAGAAAGCTCCCGCCGGCGCCAGCGGGCGCCCGGAGACGTAGTCGGTTACCTCGAGCAGCCGGATGGCGACGTGCCGCTGCTCGTGCTGGCGAAAGGCGCAGCGCACGCAACAGACCGCCTCGCGCTGGCCGTTCTCTTCAACCACCGCGCGTGCCTGGGCATGGATGGGGCGCTTGCAGATGCGGCAGTTTTCGGGCTCGGTGCGCTGGAGGTACCAGTAGCCCGCCAACGCCACTAAGGCGACCAGCACTACGCTGCCGACGATGCCCGAGACTCTTTTCATGCTCATGGTCTCCCCCTAGTGCTTCATGCCTTCCATCGCGCTTTTCAGGCGGCTTTCGGAATCAATCAAGAACACACCCGAGGTGGCGATACGGTCGCCGGGTGCGAGCCCCTTGAGAACCGTTACGCGGTCGCCGAGCCGCGTGCCGACCTGGATTTCCCGCGGCTCGAAGTAGCCGCCCTCGTGGGCTAGGAAAACAAGCTGCCGGGCGCCTGTATCCAGCAAAGCGTCGCGGGGGATCACCACCTGCCGCCCGAGGGCCACACGGACTTCGACCGTGGTGAACATGCCCGGCTTGAGCGCGAACTCGGGATTCTCGAATTCCACTCGGACGGGCTGCGTGCGGGTCGCCATCTCGACATGGGGCTGGATGAACGCCACTCGCCCGCGGAAGACACGACCGGGGAATGCTTCCAGAGTCATCGCCACCGGCATCCCTTGGCGCACGGCGGCGCTCTCATACTCGTAGAGTTGCGCCTGCACCCAAACGCGGGAGTGGTCAGCAACCGTGTAGAGGTCGGACTCCGGCGTGATGTACTGGTTGGGAAA
>JAXIPK010000017.1:0-2159 GCA_045402975.1 Acidobacteriota bacterium | reverse complement strand
GGCTGCTGCCGGTGGTGACGCGCGAGTATTGCGGGTAGAGAGGGAGCAGCACCAACTCCTCGGGGCGCGCCGCGGCCACTTCGCGCGCCACTTCTTCGGTCAGCGGATGCCAGTAGCGCATCGCCACCCAGACACGCGCGTTGACTGATGGTTGAAGCTGCTGTTCGAGCGCGCGCGCCTGGCGCTCGGTCAGGGTGCGAATGGGCGAGCCGCCGCCGATTTCCTCATAGTGGTGGCGGACTTTGCCGGCGCGGTTGCGGGCCACGAGGCGCGCCAAGGTTGTCCGGGCCAGCCGGGCAAAAGGGAAGTCGATGATGTCGGGGTCAGAAAAGAGATTGACCAGGAACGGCTCGACCGCTTGCGGCGAGTCCGGCCCGCCGAGCTGAAAGAGCACCACTGCGACTGAAGGTCTGTTGGGAGTCACGCTTGAACGGGAGCGCCTGAGCGCAGGCGCTGGATGGCCGCGATGACGGTGTTGGTGAACTCGTCGGTGGTGGCGCTGCCGCCCAGGTCATGTGTGAGCGGCCCGCCGGCGGCGAAGACGGCTTCGATGCCGCCGCGCACCTGCTGGGCGGCGGCGGCCTCGCCAAGGTGCTCGAGCATCAGGGCCGCCGAAAGCGTGATGGCGGTGGGGTTGGCCAGGTTTTTCCCGGCGATGTCGGGCGCAGTGCCGTGCACGGCTTCAAAGATCGCGTAATCGTCGCCCAGGTTAGCTCCGGGGACGACGCCCAGCCCGCCCACCAGGCCGGCGCAGAGGTCGGAGACGATGTCGCCGTAGAGGTTCGAGGTCAGCAGGACGTCGAAGCTCTCCGGCTTGAGCACCAATTGCATGCAGACGTTGTCCACGATGATTTCGGTGTAGGGGATTTCCGGGTAGTCCTTGGCGACCTTGCGGCAGCACTGGAGGAAGAGCCCGTCGGAGAGCTTGAGGATGTTGGCCTTGTGGATGGCGCAGATCTTCTTGCGGTTGTGGCGGCGGGCGTACTCAAAGGCGTAGCGGGCGATGCGGGTGGAGGCGCGCTCGGTGATGATCTTGAGGCTCTCGACCACGCCGGCCACCACGGTGTGCTCGAGCCCGGCATAAAGGTCTTCGGTGTTCTCACGCACGATGACCAAGTTGACGTTGTCGAAGCGCGTCTTCAGCCCGGGGAGGTTCTTCACCGGGCGCAGGTTGGAATAAAGCTCCAGTGCCTGACGCAGGGCGACGTTCAGGCTGCGGTGGCCTTCGCCGATGGGTGTGCCCGTGGGGCCCTTGAGCGCCACGCGGTTGCGCCGGATGGAATCGAGCCAGTCGGCTTGCAGGAAGCGCTCGCCGCGGCGGTCGGCCACCGGCTCAGCTTTCACCTGGTCCCATTCGATCCGGGCAGCCGTGGCGCCGAGGATGCGCTGGGCGGCCGCGGCCACTTCCGGGCCGATACCGTCGCCGGGAATCAGAGTGACGCGATGCATAAGAGAAACGCATTCTACGGGCAATCCGGTTCTCGCACAAGCAAGGCGGGATGATAGACTGAAGGTGCTTCTGATACCTCAGGGGCTAAAGCCCCGTTGCTTATTGGTGCCGAACGGCACGACTAAAGTCGCGCCCTGACGAACTACATGATGCGCGCGGACTTGCACCTGCACAGCCACTACTCCGACGGCCTGGAGTCTCCGGCCGAAGTGGTGAAACGCGCCCGGGCGGCGGGGCTCGACCTGATCGCGCTGGCCGACCACGACTCGATGGGCGGATGCGAAGAGGCGCAGCAGGCCGCGGCGTTGGTTGGATTGAGTGTTATCCCGGCGGCAGAGTTCACGGCCATGCTCGATGGGCGCGAAGTGCACCTGCGGGGGTATTTCCCTTCGCCGCCGGGCAGGGAAGTGGCCGAGCACTTGAAGAGAATGCAGGCGTTCCGCCGGGGTCGCATCGAAACCACCCTGGAGAGGCTGCAGCAGCGGGGCGTTCCGGTGAAGTTTGAAGAGCTGCCCTGCGCGCCGGTGTGCGAGAGCGTGACCAGCGCCCATCTGGCAGCCCTGCTGGCCGAGCGCGGCTACGCCCGCTCGACTCGGGCGGCCTGGCGAGGCCTGCTCAATCGCAAACGTGGCCTCCTGCCGCAGTTTGAAGCCACGGCCGAAGAGGTCATCGGCGTAATTCATGCCGGCGGCGGGCTGGCGGTGTGGGC
>JAXIPK010000281.1:0-8641 GCA_045402975.1 Acidobacteriota bacterium | reverse complement strand
GCGCTCGGCCCCGATCCATCCCAGCGCCTCCATCTCTTCAAAGGCCTTCCACATTCCGATGAGGCCGACGCCGCCCCCGGTGGGGTAAAGGATGGCGCCGGGCAGGCGTCCGCCGAGCTGCTCGAAGAGCTCGTAGCCGAGTGTTTTCTTGCCTTCGATGCGATAGGGCTCCCTGAGAGTCGAGAGGTCGAACCAGCCTTCACGCTGCTTGCGCTCGGCCAGCAGCCGCGCGCAGTCGCTGATGAGGCCTTCGACGAGAATCAACGTGGCGCCGTGAGCGCGGCCTTCGAGCTGGTTGGCCTGCGGCGCATCCTTCGGCATGAGTCCGAACGCTTCGAGGCCTGCGCGGGCTGCGTAGGCAGCGAGGGCACCGCCGGCGTTGCCTGCCGTCGGCAGGGCGAGCTTGCGGGCGCCGAGTGCTTTGGCGCGCGAGACGGCAACGGCCAAGCCGCGGGCTTTGAACGAGCCGGTGGGGTTGAAGGCTTCGTCTTTCAAGTAGAGCTGCGGGCAGTGGTCTTCTTCCGCCAGGCGGCGCAGGCGCACCAGCGGCGTGCCGCCTTCGCCCAGAGTGACAATCTCGTCGGGCGTGCCCGGCAAGACTTCGGTGTAGCGCCACAGGTCGTTCCGACGACCGGCGAGGTTGCCGGGCTTGAGCGTAACGGCCGCCATCGCCAAGTCGTAGTGCGCCAGCAACGGCGAGCCGCAGGCGCAGAGGTTCTGCAGCTCCTCTCCGGGATAGACGGTGCGGCAGCGGGAGCAACGCAGATGCGTGAAGGCGGAGTGTGGCGCGGTCATGAGGGAGGCGAGTCTAGTACCGTTCCAACTTGCTAGTCCGAAAGGCCTATGGTGACGAGGGAAATCTACCACATCCCGGCCGCAAGGGTCGTCCGGCAAGTTGGAACGGCACTAGCAAGCGCGGCGCGCAGGCAAACAAGCGGCGGACGCGTGATAGAATTCCATCGAATGAAGCGCCGCATCCGCCTGCTGGCCGTTGACCTCGACGGCACGCTGCTCAACTCCCAATCTCAAATCTCGGAGGCCAACCGCCGCACCGTGGCGGCGGCGCACGAGCGCGGGGTGGAGATTGTGGTCGTGACCGGGCGCCGCTCCGCCTTTGCGTTGCCGATGGCCGCGCAACTCGGCTGCCCGGTCACACTGCTTTCAAGCAACGGTGCGGTGGTCAAAGACGCGGAGGGGGCCACACGGCACCGGCAACTGCTGCCGGCGGCGAAGGCGCGCGCGGTTCTGACGGCGGTGGGTGAGGGACGCGCGCATGCGTTGCTGCTTTTCGAGCGCGACGGCAAGGGCCAGGTCGCGGTGGAGAGCCTCGATCCGGCTCACGAGCCGGTGGAGGGTTACTTCAAGCGCAACGAAAAGTTCCTTGAACAGGTCGTCCCGTTGGAGAAGGCGCTCACCGAAGACCCCATCCAGGTGCTGTTCGCCGGGCCAGTGGAGAGAGTCCGCGAAGTGAGCCGGAAGCTGCGAGGGGCGGCCATCGCGGCGGAGGTCAGCATTTCGCTGGCCGAGTATCTGCAGCGCGACCTCTCGTTGATGGACGTGCTGGAGCGCGGTTGCAACAAGGGCGCGGCGCTGGCGTGGTGGACGGAGCAGCGTGGGATTGCACCCGAGGAAGTGATGGCCATCGGGGACAACTGGAACGACCGCGAGATGCTGGAGTTTGCCGGCCTGCCGGTGCTGATGGCCAACAGCAGCGAAGAGCTGAAGCGAAACGGGTGGGTCGTCACCGGCAGCAACGATGAAGACGGCGTGGCGGCTGCGATTGAGAAATACGTGCTTTCCGACTAGCGCTGCATCCTTGGACTTGGAGGTTGCGGGGTGGTGCCGGGCGGCCGGACAGGCTGGCCGGGCTGCCCGGGGTTCAACGGCACTCCACCCCCGCCGGGCACGAGGGCTGGGTCTTTGGCGGGGTCGTAGATAAACTCCCAGGCTGAATACGACGCGGCGCCGCCGTAAACGCGAATCGAGTGCGCCGGGCTGCGGCTGGCGACGCCGGCAATCGGCAAGCTACCGGGTTCGCCGGTGCCGACACTGGGCGGCTTTTTCTCCTTGTCGCCGATGCCCGGCCCGCTGGGAACGCCGGGGCCCCCTGGCGTGGGATTCGGTGCGCCGATGAGAACTCCGCCCGCTCCCAGACCGACGAAGCGCCACTTGCCGTCCTTGGTCATGGGGTCGCGGAACTCGCGGCGGAGATAGCCGCGATCGTTGGTGCGGAGGAGGTCATCGACCTTCATCGGGTAGCGGCCGAACTTTTTGTAGTAGAGACCGATAGCGTGCTTGTACTGCTCGCCGCGGAAGATAAGTTCTTCTTCTTTTTCGCGCTGGCCTTGCGTAAGCAGGCGGGGCACGGCGATAGCCAGCACAATCAGCACCATGGCGGCCATGAAGAGAACAACCAGCAAGGCGTAGCCGGCGTCGCGGCGGCGCATCTCAGGGCTGCTCCATCTTGACAGTCCAGCGGTTGGCGCCGCTGATTTCCTCGATGTCGATGCTGTCGTTGCCGATGCGGGTCAGGCGGTAGCGGCGGAGAATGACGTCGCCCTGTCGGGCGACAAAAACCGCTTCGCCATCGGTAAGAAACACGCGCCGCGCGCCGCTGGCGCTTCCTTCCGCGAAACCATAGAAGCGCACCGGCGGCGGGGGCGGAGGAGGTGGCGGCGGCGGTCCCGGGTCTTCGACCTTCACCTTGGCAACCGTTCCCTCGGGCGCGGGACGATGCCCGTACTCGAAAATGTTCCGTCCGGCTGCGCTGTCCGTGGGGCGCTCGGAAGGCTCGAGCGACTGCAGTCGCAGATCGGCATCGGGGATGCGCGTCTCCGGCCTGCCGGTTCTCGCCGAAGAGGCCGTAGCGCTCGCGGGCGCGCTGGGAGCGGAACCGCCGAAGAAGCTGCGGAAGTTCACCGCCAGGAACACAACCACCAGTGCGGCGAGAATCAGGAGCTTGTAGCGGTCCTTCATGCCGCGCCTCGCCGGAGGTAGGTGATGACGTTCATCTCCAGACGCATCTGCCCGCCGCGGACTTCACCCACGTTGAGCTCGCGAATCACGTAGAAGCGCGGCGAGTCCTCCAGCGCCTGCAGAAAGCGAAGCAGCTCGGGATAACCGCCGGCAATGCTGGTTCGAATGTCCACCTGCACCATCTCGGGGCGCTCTTTGAGCGGGTTGGACTTGTAATCGGCGTGGCCGATGCGCACGCTGGCCTTGCTGGCGGTCTCGGCCAGCTCGGCGGCGACGCGGGCCGAGCCCACTGTTTCGCTCCAGAAACGGTCCTTGGCGAAGACGTCGAGCTTGGGCGCCGCCGTCGGCGCCGCTTCCCGCACTCGCTTCAATCGCTCCACCTCGGCGGTTCGTTCCACCACTTCGCGCTCGAGCGACTCAATCTGGGCCGGGTCGACGACGATGCGCTGGGCCAGCCCGCGCAGCCAGCCGACGTAGAACAGCACGTTGGCCAGGATGAGCGCGCCCAGGCCCCAGTAGAGCCACTGCCGCCAGTTGTAGAGGCGGCTCATTTCGCTTCCTCCTGCATGTACACCGCGGTGACTTGCGCCGTGACTGCATCCTCGCGGGATCCCTCGCTCGATTGCGAAACCAGCTTCACTTCGGTGAACTTGGTGGACTGGCCCAGCGCCTCCAGAAACTCGACCACCGCTCCGTTGTTGGCCGCGCCCATGCGGATATCCACCTGGAGCCGGCCGTCATCGCGCATGCGCGGGGAGAGCGAGAGAACGCGCGCCTCGACCGGCAGCGCCTGCTGCAAGTCGACAAAGAGCTGCGTCCACGACAGCCGCTTCTGCCCAATGAGCAGATTGAAGAACTGCGCCCGCTCCAGCACTGCCCAGGTGGCGGGGGCGCGCAGCTCTTCTTCCAGGGTCTTCTGTTCGGCGACGAGGTCGGCGCGGCGCTTCTGCAAGTCGTGCAGGCGCTCCTGGGCGGCGGTGCCGCGGCGCCAGATGGCGAAGCCCTGGTAGATGGACGCGCCGGTCAGGGCGACGGCCAGCACCGCCAGCACGGTCAACCTCACCCAGAAGGGACGCTGGTTGATGTAGGGATCGGTGGCGAGGTTGAGGGCGCGCCTCATTCCATTTCCCCTCGCGCCCAGCCCAGGCTGGGAAGCAGGCGGCGGTCGGCGGGCAGCCGCGTGCCGCCGGTGTAGGGCACGTCAATGTCGCTCAGGTTGAGGCTGGTCAGCTTGCAGCCGGTTTCGCGCTCGAGAAGCTCGCCGAGCGCCGCGCCTTCGCCGGCCGAGCCCGCCCAAACGACTTCGCGCACCGGCTCGCCCCACTGGTCCTGAAAGTAAACCAGCGCGGGATAGATTTTGTCGAAGAGCGGCGCGGCGTCCATGGGGCCTTCGGTGACGGGCAGCGCCAGGCTTCGGAAAAATCGCACCGCGCCCTGATGAACCAGCGTGAGGCCCAGAGAGGTATGGTCGCGCTTGACCAGCAGCCGCGGCCCGGCGCCTCCATTCAGAAAGTCCGCCGCCGCCAGCGTCGACAGTGTGACCCAAGCCGGCTTCACGCCCGCGGGCTCCAGGCATTGCTCGTACTGCCGCACCAGGCTGTGGACTGCCACCGCGGCCAGCACCTCGCGCTTGTTCGCCTGACCGGGTTGTACAGTGAAGGAGAGAACGGCCTGCTTGAGATCGAAGGGCAGGTCGCGCCCCAGGCGCCAGCGCACCAGCGCGTCGGCCTCTTCGTGTTTGTCGGGAAAAGTGTCGAAGTCGAGCAGGGCCACACGCGCCACCAGGTCGGGCACCAGCAAAGCGCAGCGCCGCTCGCTGTCGG
This sequence comes from Acidobacteriota bacterium, assembly GCA_045402975.1. Taxonomy (GTDB): domain Bacteria; phylum Acidobacteriota; class Terriglobia; order Acidiferrales; family 2-02-FULL-67-57; genus JACPRL01. Next base: position 3,842 of record JAXIPK010000281.1, on the reverse strand, counting down.
CGACGCGGGCGAGAACTTTCTGCACCACGTCCGCCACCGGGGCCGATTTGGGAACGTTCTCGCTCAACGGGCCGGGGTTGACGGCGCCTTGGGGGAGCGACTCAGCCGCCCAGGCTTCGATGCCGCGGCGGCCGAGGCGGAGCGCGGTTACATAGTCGGCGGCGATTTCGCAAACCAGCCCGGCTTCCCCGGCGGCCGACCACCAGCGCCGCAGATTCCCCAGCAATCCCGAAGAGCCAGCCATGCGGATTACACCGTTTCGATGAAAGTAACCTTGTTGAGCTCGCGGAGCGTGGTGACGCCGCTGCGCACCTTGAGCAGTCCCATCTCGCGGAGGAACAACATCCCCTCGTCGCGCGCGGCGCGCTTGATTTCCGAGGTGGGCTTGCGGTCGACAATCATTTCGCGGATGCGGTCACTCAAGTCGAGCAACTCGCAGATGGCGGTGCGGCCGCGGAAGCCGGTGCCGTGGCACTCGATGCAGCCGGTGCCTTCGTAGAACCGTACCTCCTTCCACTGGTCGTAGGGCAGCCCCGACTCATCCAGCAGCTCGCGGGGGTAGTGCACCTCGTGGCGGCAGTGCTCGCAAATCATGCGCACCAGGCGCTGCGCCAGGATGCAGTTGAGTGCGGAGACAAAGTTGTAGGGCTCGACGCCCATGTTGAGGAAGCGGCCGAGTACGTCGACCACGTTGTTGGCGTGGACGGTGGTAAAGACCAGGTGGCCGGTGAGCGCCGACTGGATGGCGATCTGCGCCGTCTCCAGGTCGCGGATTTCGCCGACCATGATCTTGTCGGGGTCGTGGCGGAGGATGGAGCGCAGGCCGCGCGCAAAGGTCAGGCCCTTTTTCTCGTTCACCGGAATCTGGGTGACGCCTTTGATCTGGTATTCGACGGGGTCCTCGATGGTGACGATCTTGTCTTCATCCGACTTGATTTCCGAGAGCGCGGCGTAGAGCGTGGTGGTCTTGCCGCTGCCGGTGGGGCCGGTGACGAGGATCATGCCGTAGGGCTCGCGGATGTAGCGGCGGAACTTGCGGATGTGGTGGTCATCGAAGCCGACGACGTCGAGGCTCAACTGGCGGAAGCGCTCGCTGAGGGATTCTTTGTCGAGGATGCGCAGCACGGCGTCTTCGCCGTGGATGGAAGGCATGATGGAAACGCGGACGTCGATGGGGCGGCCCTTGTAGCGCACGCGGAAGCGGCCGTCCTGGGGGATGCGGCGCTCGGCGATGTCGAGCTCCGACATGACCTTGATGCGGGAGATGATGGCGGCGTGCCACTCCTTGGCCAGGGGCGACATAGCGTGCAGCAGCACGCCGTCAATGCGGTACTTGACGACGACCTCGTTGTCGGAGGTTTCGATGTGGATGTCGCTGGCGCGGCGCTCGAGCGCGTTGAACAGCGTCGAATCCACCAGGCGGATTACCGGGCTGCCCTCGGTGTCGCGGGTGAGCTTCTCGACGCTGATGGTGCCTTCTTCGTCCTCGCTCTCGCGCACCACGTCGAGCCGGAAGCCTTCGGTGACTTCCTCCAGCACGCGCTGCGACTGCTCGCTCTTCTTCAGGATGTCGTCAATCTGGCCCTGAGTGGCGACCTTGACCACCACGTCCTTCCCCAGCCGCACCGAGATGTCGTCCACCACAAAGAACTGGCTGGGGTCGGCCATGGCGACGATGAGGCTGCCGTCGGTGGCTTCGAGCGGGATGAAGTGGTGGCGGAACATCAGGTCGACGGGAATCAAGCGGAAGAGCGAGGGATCGATGTGCTGCTGGGTGAGGTCGACGAACTCGCAGCGGTAGCGGACGGCGAGCTCCTGGGCGCGCTCGGGCGTGCTTTCCGGCGTATCGTTGACTGTCGTCGGAGTGGGGTCAGCCATTCTCGTTCCCTTCCCTATTTCACCAGCGAGCCCAGCGAGAACACGGGCAGGTAGAGCGCGATCAGAATCACCAGCACCACGCCCCCCACTGCCAGAAGCAGCAAAGGCTCCACCAATGCAATTAGACGCGCCAGGCGAGCGTCCAGCTCTTCTTCGTAGAACTCGGAGACGCTGGTGAGCATGGCGGGCAGCGCGCCGGTGGACTCACCGACCTCAATCATTTCCGTCACCAAGCCCGGCATCAGCCTGGATTCCTCCAGCGCCTGGTGGAGGCTCTTGCCTTCGCGCACGCCCTGGGCGGCGCCGGCAAGGGCGTGACGCAGCACCGGGCTGCCCATGGCGCCGCCGCACACTTCCAGCGAAGCCACCAGCGGGATGCCGCTCGAAAGCAGCGTGCTCAGCGTGCGGCAGAACTGCGTCAGGCGAAACTTGAGCACAATGTCGCCGATGATGGGCAGGCCCATGCGCATCCGGTCGAGGAACTGAGCGCCGCCGGCGGAGCGCGAAGCCACGCTCATCCCCACGGCCGCCGCCACACCGAGCACCACGAGCAGCAGCGCCCAGCTGCGTGCGCCCTGAGCCAGGGTCAGCACGGTGACGGTCAGCGCCGGCAATTGCGACTGCATCTCCCCATAGAGCGCGGCAAACTGCGGGACGACGTAGAGGATGACGTAGCTCAATACGCCCGCCGCCACGATGATGAGCAGCGTGGGATAGACAAGCGTGGTGAGCAGCCGGCGCCGCAGCCCGCTGGTGATTCTCTGGTAGGTGATGTACTGCTCCAGCACGCCCGGGAGGTTGCCGCTGCGCTCGCCGGCCAGCAAGGCCGTGGTGTAGACCTCGGGGAAAATCTCCTGAGCGCCGAACGCATCGGAGAGCGAAGCGCCACCGCGCACTCGCTGGCGAATATCGGCCAGGATGGCGCGCAGCCCCGGCCGCGCGGCGCGCTCGGCCAGCAGCTCGAGCGCCTGCATGATGGGCAGGCCGGCGCGCACCAGGGTGACGAACTGCTGGTTGAAGAGCAAAAACTCATCCTGGGCCAGGCGACGCCGGCGCCCGTTCAAAAAGCTCGGCGCCGCCGCCGGCAGCCCGCCGCGGCGGCGGATGGTCAGGGGGTAGAGGCCCTTTTCGGTTAACCGCTGGCGCAGCTCGCCTTCCGACTCCGCCCGCTCGGTCAGTACGGTAACCTGGCCGCGGTCATCGGTGACCTTGCAGGTGAATTCAGTCATCGGGCCTGACCCCAGAACATTCAATTAGTGTAGCACCGCGGGGACGGAAGGAAAAGGCGGCCTCTGGGGGCCGTGGCAGAGGGGAGGTAGGGGAAGGCGGCCGAGGGGCCGAAATGCGTGTGCAACGCGTTGCAACGCGTGGGCGGGGCATCCCAGGAAGCCCCCAGACCCCCTTCCGGGGGGTGTTCGGGCGTTTCGCGTTAGGGGGTGCCTTCGTCGACCCAGGCGGTGCCCGGGGGAACGCTCAGGCGGAAGAGGTCGGGCGAGAGGGGGTGATTTTCGCGCCAGTTGCGGAAGTGGAACTCCATCAGGCCGCCGTCGCGCTGGCGGATTTCGATGCGCAGTACCTGATAGGCGTCGTTCAAATCAAACCAGACTTCGGTGAAGGGCTGCTTGGCCGAGCGGGCCTGGCCGCGCAACTGCATTCGCGCCGGGCTATCGAGGTGGTGGACCTCGACCAGGTCGAGGCGCCCGAACATCCGCTTCAAATCCACTCGGCCCAGCAGAAGCGCAAAGGCCGCCTGCCAGTCGGGTGCCTGCTTGATGGACTGCCGCCGCACCTGCTTGTCCTGCGGGACGTAGAGGTAGGCGAACTCGCCGTCGGCGAGGAAGAGCTTCGGCTCCGGCGACTCGTAGTCCCAGCGCATCCGGCCACCCTTGCGGAAGTAGACGCGGCCCGACTCGACCAGCGTCGTCGCGCCCAGCGTGTGCCGCTGAACGAACTCTGCCTCCAGC
>JAXIPK010000240.1:0-6035 GCA_045402975.1 Acidobacteriota bacterium | reverse complement strand
CTTGCGCCCGGGATAGCCGGCCAGGGCACGGGCGATAGCCCGCAGCGCGCCGAGCGTGATGCTGACCCGCGAGTCGGTGAGCATGGCGTTGTATTCCTGCTCGAAGCGCTGCAGGTTGGCGGCGGCGTTGCTGGGGAGATCGGCAATCTTGGCCACTGCTTCCGGGTTGGCGATGTAGCCTTCTTCCGGCTGGCGCGCCGGGCGCTCCGGGCTGTACTTCTCCACTGCGGCGATAAGCGCCTTGGGGTCAGCGGTGAAATCCTGCAGGATGAGCAGGTCTCCGGTCAGAACCAGGATGGCGGTGCGCTGGTTGGGCTGGAGCTGGGTGCGCAGGTAGCGCAGCATCTGCTCGCGGGCGTAAGACTGGTCCTGCATGGGCGTGTTGAGCGCGTCGATCAACAAAACCGAAAGCGGCCCGGGCGGCAGGCGATACTCGGGCTTGTTGGTGATGACGTTGGGAGGCAGAGGGGCGGGCGCGACCGCGGCCTGCTGAACGCCGCCGCCGGGATTCTCCAATGAAAAAGTGGCGATGCGCTGCGGCTTGCCGTTTTCCATCAGCGCGAAGTCGTCGCGGGTGAGGTCGGTAACCGGGCGGCCCTCCTTGTCGGTGACGACGACGTCCACCAGCACCAGGCGCGTGGTGACGCGCAGCACGGTCGCCGGGACGTTCGGCGTCGGTGGCGGCGGTTGCTGGCTGGAAAGAGCGAGTCCGCCCAGCAGCACTATGGCCGCTGCTCTCCACAGCCGGATCAAACGCATGCGCTCCCTGTCTCCCACTGGCAAAGGCGTTTTCTCTTGCCCATCTTAGACGCAACGGGAAGCGGGGGGTAACTACTTTCTTTCCAGCGTACGTATAATTAGGCGACACCGAAACCCATGCGCTTCACCGAGCTTCCGCGTCGCGTCCTGTTCAGCCTGGCGCTGCTGCTGACAGCCGTTTCGGTCAGCTACAGCGCCCTCTGGATGTACTACGCGCGCTGGGAGCGGAAGGCGCGCTTGGGCGTGCAGCCGCAGTTCTTGCGGGCCGAGAAAGCGATTCGAATCAACGAAGTCATTCCCGGCGCGCCCGCGGCCGCTGCAGGGATTCGTGCAGGCGACCGGCTGGTGGAGATCAACGGGCAAGCGTTGGACACGGCCAGTCCGTTCTATGACACGGTGGTGCGCGGCCAGCCGGGCGATGAGGTTGAGCTTAAGGTCGAGCGCCCGGGTGAGGCGGCCTTCCGGGTGCGAGTCCGACTGGCGCCGCTGCCGCCCGACAATAGGATCCCCGGCTTCGGGCAGTGGCTGGCGTCCGAGCTGGTCAACAGCTACCCGGTGCTGTTCGTGGTGGTGGGCCTGCCGGTGCTCTTCCTGCGGCTGAACGACCGCAACGCCTGGCTGCTGGCGGTGCTGTTCGCCGGCTTCGTTGCCGGCGCGCCGTTGCTGCTCCTGGAGCCTGTCGTGCATCCCGGGCTGCGCGGCTTCATGCTGTTCTACAAGATTCTGGGGGTCGGGCTGACGCCGGCGCTGTTCTACTACTTCTTCGCCGTTTTCCCGGAGTCTTCGCCGCTGGAGCGGCGGTCGCCGCGGCTGAAGTGGCTCCTGCTGATGGGATCGCTGCTGGTCGCTGCTCCCTTGGCGGTGTGGGGCCTGAGCGCCGCCAGCTCAGCGCCGCTGCTGAGATTCGCGGATCGCTTGGGAGGGGGCGCGGCCCGCACTGTGATCTTCAGCTACTTCTTCGGCGCGATGGGACTGGGGCTGGCGTCGCTGGTGTGGAGCGGGCTGCGCGCGCCCTCGGCCGAAACGCGCCGCAAGCTGAAGGTGATTGTCTGGGGCACCGTCGTGGGGATGGTTCCGTTCCTGCTGGTGTTTGCGGCGGCGGTGGCGACCGGCAGGAATTACTATGACTTTCCTTTCTGGGTGTGGACGCCGCCGGTGATGCTGTCCTTCCTGATTCCGCTGTCGATGGCGTACGCGGTGCTGAAGCACCGGGTGCTGGAAGTTCCGGTGCTGCTCAAGCGCAGCGCGCGCTACCTGCTGGTGCAGCGCGGCTTCATGCTGCTGATGGTTGTGCTTCTGGTCGCGGTTACGTTCCGGTTGGCGCGCGCCTCATCGGAAGCCTTCGGGCTGCAGGCCAGCGTGGCGGCGCCGGTGGGCATCCTGCTGGGCGCGGCGGTGGGAATTCTGCTGGCGGTGGGCGCGGGGGAAGTGGGAAAGAGAATCACGCAGCGGATTGACCGCGCGTTCTTTCGCAGCGCTTATGATGCGCGGCAAATCCTCGAAGACCTGGCGGAGAAAACGCGAACGGCGACCAGCCGCAAAGAGCTGGCTTCGTTGCTGCGGCAGAAGGTCCGCGAGGCGCTCCACCCGAAGACCCGCTACGTTTATCTCGAAGACCGCGACGGCCGGCTGACCGCCTTCAGCAGCGACGTCCCGGAAGAGATTGCCACGCTGCCGGGCAACTGGCCGCTGCTGGCCGAGCTGGCCCGCGAGAACAAGCCGCGCGAAGTCCTGCCGGAAGAGGAGCGCTACCGCCAGCTTTGGGAGGGCTCTTTCCGCCGCCTGGACTTCCTGCTCGATGAAATGTCGCGCCTGGCGCCGCTGCAACCCGAGTGCCTGGTGCCGTTGGTGGGACGCGACGCTCACTTGCTCGGCTTGCTGGTTCTGGGCCCGCGGATGTCGGAGGAGCCGTACTCGGGTGAAGACCACCGGCTGCTGGCCTCGGTGGCCACGCACGCGGCGACCGCGCTGGAGGGTATCCGCCTGGCGGAAGAGATTGCCGAGCGCATCGAGTCGCAGCGCAAGACGACGCACGAAATCGAAATCGCCAAGCAAGTACAGCGGCGCCTGCTGCCACAGAGACAACCGAAGCTGGAGACACTCGAGTACGTGGGGCAGTGCATCCAGGCGCGCGCCGTGGGCGGCGACTATTACGACTACCTCGACTTCGGCCCCGGCCGCCTGGGGCTGGTGCTCGCCGACATCGCCGGCAAGGGCATCTCCGCCGCGCTGCTGATGGCCAACCTGCAAGCCAACCTGCGCAGCCAGTATGCCGTGGCACTGGAGGACATCCCACGGTTGCTGCGCTCGGTCAACCGCCTGTTCGTCGAGAACACCGAGCCGGCCCACTACGCTACGGCGTTCTTCGCGGTCTACTACGACGCCGAGCGGCGCCTGCGCTACGAGAATTGCGGCCACAACCCGCCGCTGCTGGTGCGCGCCGACGGCCGCGTCGAACGCCTGCAGGGCAGCGCCACGGTGCTGGGGATGTTTGAGCCGTGGGAGTGCAGCCTCGCCGAAACCCAGCTTCAGCCGGGCGACCTGCTGGTCATCTACTCCGACGGAGTCAGCGAGGCACAAAGCGATGCCGGCGAGTTTTTCGGCGAAGAACGCCTGCTCGAAGCCATCCGCGCCCACCAGCACTTGCCGGTGAACGAATTGGTAGAGGCGCTCGCCCGCACCGTAGTGACCTTCAGCGGGCGCGAGCAGGAGGACGACATAACTCTGGTGGTCGCCCGCTGCCGCTAGCCTCCAGCTTCTAGTCCGGCGGCAGGCCGACGCGGTGCAGCAGATCGCGGTAGCGCGGGTCGTCGCGTAGGTTGTCGTACTCCATCTCGTTCTTGATTCCCAGCGGGAAGCTCGACCGCTCCCGGTACGCCTTCTCCAACCATTCGAAGGCTCGGTCTTTGTCGTTCAGGCCGGCGTAGATGACAATGATCCTGTCCGGAGAGACAGGACCCTGCTTCGCGCGTGCGAGGAACTCGCGCAACAGCTTCTCCGCCTCCGCCCGCCGCCCGGCCACGGCGTAAGCGTGTGCCAGCCGCGACTCTTGGAAGGACCCGGCTCCCGCGAGCTCGGCGGCTTTTTTCAGCTCGGCGAGGGCTTCTTCGTACATCCCCTTGCCCAAATAGGCCTGCCCCAACTGACGGTGGCCCTCGATGTAGTTGGGATCCATTTGAAGTGTTTTCTTTTCTTGATCGATGGCCAGGTCGTACTGTCGGGCGGCCAGATAGTGGTACCCGAGGTGGAGATTGGCGCCAGGTGAGATCGGATCAAGCTCCACGTACTTCAGGCTCTCGCGCAGCGATTCGTTGAAGCGGTCCATGTCTATCAAATAGTGCGAGTACCAGTGGCGCGCGGGGGTATAGTTCGGATTCAGTTCGATGGCTTTCTTGAACTCCCGCTCAGCGGCGGAGAAGTCCCATTCATTTATGTATTTGAAGTTGCCCAGGGCAGCGTGCGCCTCGCCGAGCCTGTCATCCAGCTCGAGCGCCTTCTTAACGGCCGCCTTCTCTTTGGCTGCCAACTCCTCTGAGCTTAGCCCGGGAATCCTCCCGAAATTGTAGGTGTCGGCGAGGCCGACATAGGCCAGAGCATAGTTCGGGTCCTCTTGAATCGCCCTCAGAAAGTATTCCTCAGCCTTTTTGGAACTCTCGGCCGACCATTTCTCCAGGTGGTAGCGGCCTTTCAGGTAGGCCTCATGGGCTTCGGGGTCGACCGGGCGGGCGCTGCCCAGGCGGGCCTGCTCCTGAGCGCTCAGTTTGATCTGGATTTCTTTGGTGATGGCGCGGGCGACGTTGGCCTGCAAGGTGAAGACGTCGCGGAGGTCGCCCTCGTAGTTTTCCGCCCAGAGATGCTTGTCGGTGCGAGCGTCGATCAACTGGGCAGTGATGCGGACGCGGTCGCCCGCGCGCATCACCGAGCCTTCCACCACGGCGTCCACCCGCAACTCGCGACCAATTTCAGGGATGGACTTGTCGGCCTTCTTGTAGCGCATGGTGGAGGTGCGGGAGATGACCTTGAGCGCCCCGATCTTCGAGAGCTCTGTGATCAAGGTATCGGTCATGCCGTCGGCGAAATACTCCTGCTCGGGATCGCCGGAGAGGTTTTCCAACGGCAGCACAGCGAGCGACTGAATCTGCGGCGCGGCGGTATGTCCGAGCAGGCGATCGCGCAACCCGCCCACGTTGAAGCCGAGAAGCAGAGCGATCGCAACCAGCGTTATACCGACACCCAGCGGCAGGGGCCGCTGGGCTGAGCGCAGTAGTCCCGCGATTGTCCCGGTGGCAGGCGCCACCGGGCTCGGCGCGGGGAAAGCGGCGCTGGGCGCGGCGAGGCGCTCGAGGTCCACGCGCAGCTCGCGCGCCGATTGATAGCGCCGCTCCGGCGACTTTTCCAAACACTTGAGGATAATGCGCTCGAGCTCCGGTGTGAGGCGCGCCTGGAGCCGCCCGGGCGGCGCGGGTGCCGAGTTGAGGATGGCGTCAATGAGACGCGGCCCCTGAGTTTCTGGGAAGGGCCGGCGGCCGGTGCTCATCTCGTAGAGCACTGCTCCCAGGGCGTGGATGTCGGTGCGGGCGTCCACCGGCTCGCCGCGGAGCTGTTCGGGCGCCATGTAGGGCAGGGTGCCGGCGCCGGCACGGGTCTCGGCGAAGCTCTCGGCGGTGACGGCTTCGCCCTCGGCGGGTTGAAGCAGCTTGGCGAGGCCGAAGTCGAGCACTTTGACGTCGCCGTGGGAGGTCAGGACGATGTTGCCGGGCTTGAGGTCGCGGTGGACGATGCGCTGTTCGTGCGCTGCGTCCAAGGCAGCGGCCACCTGCGCGCCCAGGCGGAGCGTTTCCTTTTCGCTGAGAGGCCCCGCGGCCAGTTTTTCTGCCAGGCTGGAGCCGGGGACGCGCTCCATTACCAGGAAGTCGACGCCGTCCTGGGAGTTGAAATCGTGGATAGTGGCGATGTGCGGATGGTTGAGGCGGGCGAGCGCCAGAGCCTCCTGGCGGAACCGGCGGCGGGCAGCCTCGTCGGTGAGGGTGCCGGTGGGGAGGACTTTGATGGCGACGTCGCGCTCAAGCCGCTCATCGCGGGCACGGTAGACCTCGCCCATGCCCCCAGCGCCGATTCGTTCCACAATGAGATACTGGGCGAGTCGTTGGCCAATCATCGTGAGCGGCTGGGTGCGATGCTACGGCAAAGGTGGCCGAGGTGCAAGAGCCGCCTCGCGCTGTCGCTCGAAGTCAGACGTGCAGCCCAAGAGTAGTAGCTGGGGGAGAAAGAAAAAG
>JAXIPK010000287.1:0-2247 GCA_045402975.1 Acidobacteriota bacterium | reverse complement strand
GACCGCTCGAATTTCTCCTTCGCCATCGCTCTCCCTCTCTCGTTTCAGATTCAGGCTGTCTCGATCGTGGAACTGGAGCCCACGACCGGACTTGAACCGGTGACCCCGTCCTTACCAAGGACGTGCTCTACCAACTGAGCTACGTGGGCTCGAATCTCTTTTCCTCCCTGTTTCGCTCCAGCAAAGCTCTTGGAGCGGGAGACGGGATTCGAACCCGCGACCATCGGCTTGGAAGGCCGAGACTCTACCCCTGAGTTACTCCCGCCTCGAACTCTCACGTCGCTCCCTCCCGACTCTTGAAAGCCGTGGTGGACGGGGGAGGATTCGAACCTCCGTAGCCCGCAAGGGGCGGCAGATTTACAGTCTGCTGCCTTTAGCCACTCGGCCACCCGTCCGCCGGGGTGAACGCTATCGTTCACGCACCAATGCTGAGTAAGACGGGCGGGCGGGAACGGACTCAGGTTGACGGTGTCGTGGAAGAAGAGGGCACGGCTCCCCCAACGAGGAAGCCGAGCGTATAACTCCACACTCCACTGCTACAACCAAAATCCTTGCTATCCCGCACGCAGTCTTCTGGAGCTGGCGAAGGGATTTGAACCCCCGACCCTCTGATTACAAATCAGATGCTCTACCACTGAGCTACGCCAGCCCAGCCCGCCTCACGGCAGGCCTTCGAACTAAAAAAAATACCATACTGGCATTCCGATTGCAAGGGGGGTGGCCCAATTCCATCCCCTCGACCCCCTGGCTTGGCAGCCCGCCTGCTCTGACCTATACTCGAAGGCGCGAGGCTAAGCAAATGTCCCGAGCAAGAATTGTCCTGATTGTCCTCTTACCCCTGGTGGCAGTCGCGGCGGGGGCCGGGTACTGGTTTTACCAGGACCGTGTGCAGTCGAGCGGCGGCGCGATGCCGCTCTCCGGCCTCGCGGCGGTTCCCGCCGACGCGGGGATGGTGGGTGGGATTGACCTGGGAGCCTTGCGCGAGCAGCAGTGGCTGATGGATTCCCTGCGACAGGCCTCGGGCGAGGTTCAGGAGGCAGCGGACTACCGCGCCTTTGTGGAGGGGACGGGCTTCGACTACACGCGCGACCTCACCCGCGTCTGGTTCGGCGCCACCGGGACGTCGCAGCAGCCCACGCTGATTGTGCTGGCCGAGGGCAGCTTCGTGCGCGACCGCATCGTGGCTTACGCGCAGAAGCAGGGCGCGACCGTGAGCCGCTACCAAGACCTCGAAGTTTACCAAGTGCGCACGCCGCCGCCGGCGCCGGGCCAGCCTGAGCGGCGCGCAGCGTTCACCTTCGTGGATGAGGACCATCTGCTTCTAAGCTTCGGGCCCGAGCCGCAGTTGATCGAGCGCGCCATCGATTCCTGGCAGCAGCGCTCGCCGGCCATCACCAGCGATGCCACGCGGCGAGCGGAGCTCGAGCGGTTGGCCATTGGGCAGCAGGCGTGGGGCGTGGCCGACATGGAGAAATGGAAGGCCGCGGTGCCGGCCGGACAGAAAGCCCCCGTGGACCCCGGGCTGGCCGAGCTTGTCTCCAACGTCGCCTTCGGGGTCAATGCCACGGCAGAAGGCTTGCGGCTCTCAGCCGAAGCGCGCTGCTACCAGGCGGCAGACGCCGAGCGCCTGCATTCCAACCTGCTGATTCTCTCTCAGCTCGGCCGCATGGCATTTTCGCGCGACAAGAACGAGCAATCGCAGGCGCTGGCGGAAACGCTGGGGAACCTCGACCTGTCGCGCACCGAGAACACCGTGCAGGCGCGCGTGCTGATCACCCGCCCCGCACTGGTGACCTTCCTTCGTCCGCCGGCGAAGACACCTCCGGCTACGCAGGGCGCACCCTCGAGCAAATAGGAAGAACTAACCGCCGTGGCGCATCAAGCTGCGGCTGGCGGTTGATGTGCTTTCATGGCGCAGAAAGCGCCAGGGATTGACGGGCGCGTCATACAAGCGGACTTCGTAGTGCAAGTGCGGGCCGGTGGAGCGGCCGGAGCTGCCGACGTACCCGATAACGTCGCCGCGATGCACCGACTGGCTGGCGTTGACGCGAAAAGCGGAGAGATGCGCGTACCAGGTGGTGAGGCCGGCGCCGTGGTCAATCACCACCAGCCGGCCCGAGCCTGACTTCGGTCCCACCCAGACCACAAAGCCGTCGGCGGCGGCGTGAATCGGTTCGCCGTAGGTGGCCGCAATATCCACGCCGGAATGGAACGTGCCTTCCCCGCTGAAGGGATCGAGCCGGTCGC
>JAXIPK010000297.1:0-5409 GCA_045402975.1 Acidobacteriota bacterium | reverse complement strand
GAGAGCATCGGCCTGTTCGAGGTTTTCCACCGCGTGACGATGTAAGTCTTCGTCCGCCGGAATTTCACGATGATCGCAGCACCCGTCCAATGTGACGTTGATGGAATACCGAAGGGGTCGCATTACGTAAGCGTACCGCCGGTCAAGGTTAGATTACAAGTTTTCTCATAAACGGTTACCGCGCGCAGCGTACCCTTAGGAAGGGGAGTGGGGAAACCCCTAATGAGTTCCCCCACGGGGTTCCTTGCCTCCACCTTTCCGCGGACGTACTATTCAACAAATGTCCGCTCCAAATCTCTTCCGCAACTGGGTCGCCAGCGACTTCCAACGCGAAGCCGGCGAGTTCTGCCTGGTCGCCCAGGAGCGTTTCGGGCTCAATCTCAACTACTCCCCCGGCACCCTCGCCGAGCTCGACTCCCTCATCGACACCGAGTTCGGCACCGGCTCCGCCGACGACAACGCCGCCCTCATCGTCCAGATGGGCAGCTATGTCGGCGAAGTCGTTCTCCGCGCCTTCGGCGGCGCCTGGCGCGCCGATGAAGAGCTTTTCCACTCCCCCGCCATCATCATCGAAGGACGCCTTCAGGCCCGCACCTTCCCGCTCTCCCGCGTCTGGCAGCGCTTTGAGTTTGGTGACGAAAAATCCCTCGTCGCCTACTACGACGAGCTCACCCGCACCGTCGCCCGCATGCGCCTCCCCCTCGCCTGACTCCTCTCTGGTTTGTCATCCTGAGCGAAGCGAAGGATCTGCCTTTCCTCTTTCTCTGCGCCCTCTGCGGTTTGCTTGTTCTCTTATCCGTGTTAATCCGTGTTCATCCGTGGTTACTACTTTTCCGTCGGAAACCCCGCCTCACTCCACGCTCTCCACCCTCCCCACATCGAGCGCACATTCTTGTAGCCCATCTTCTTCAAGTTATCCCCCGCCAGCGCCGACCGGAACCCGCCGCCGCAATAGAGCACAATCGACGCCTCGTGGTCCGGCACTTTCTCCTCGATGTCGCGCTCGATGATCCCCTTGCAGAGCGACTCCGCCCCCGGCAGGCGCCCGCGCGCGTACTCTTCACCCTCGCGCACGTCAATCAACCGGAACTTCTCCCCGCTCCCCAGCTTCGCCTTCACTTCTTCGATCGAAAGTTCCGGCACCCGCTGCCGCGCCTCCTCCACAATCTTCAGAAACCCCGCGCTATGCTGCTTCGCCATCTATTTCTCTCCCTGTGACTCTGTCACTCTTACACTCTGTCACTTTCCTCAGTAATCCGCCTTCCCCTGGTACACCATCTCCCGCAGCTTGAACTTCACCTTCAACTTGTCCCCCGCCGCCGACTCGAACTGAAACTCCGCCCACTCCGTCCCCGCCGGCAGCGTCGCCGCGCCATCCCTCTCCCGCGCGAAGAAAAACGACACCGCCTCCGCCGCTCCCATCCCGTGTCGAACTGCGCGCTGCGCCAGAATCACGCGCTTCTCCGAAGTCTTCACCGTGGCGTGCTTCGCCAATTCATCCACTCCCATCCCCGCAAAGATCGCCCGGGCCGGCTCCGGCGGCGGTTCCACCACCCGCAGCGTCAACACGTGCTCTACCGGCGCTGCTTCCGGCGGTGCGAACTGCTCGGCCAGCGCCGGATTCAGCTCTCGCAGCCGTTCCCAGGCCTGCTGCGCAATCGTCGCCGAGACCCAGCGCACTCCGTAGCGCGCGTCCACCGTTGTGGCTTCCACACTCCTTTCCTCGCTCCGCATTGTTGCAGCAACCTCTCGCGGCGCATCTTGATAGACGCGGTCTTGCTGCCGCACCACCTGGTTCACTTTATCGCCCGTGAGTTGCCACACCGTCACTTCCTTCGCCCAGGGCGATTCCCGCACAAACTCCACCGCCTCCTCCGCCGTCCACTCCCCCGGCGGCCGGCTTTTCCAGCCGTCTTTGGCAACGCCGCTCAACGCCACAGCCACCACGCCCGCCAATAGTGCAGCGCTTCGCGGTGTCAGTGACTTCTTCTTTCACCAATGTCCTTCTTTGTGTTTTCGTGTCTTTGTGGCTAATTCAGTAATCCGCCTTCCCCTGATACACCATCTCCCTCAAATTGAACTTCGCCTTCAGCTTGTCCTCCCGCCGCCCCTTGAACGCAAACTCCGCCCACGCCGTCCCCGCCGGCAGCGTCTCCCGGCCATCCGCGTTGCGCGGGAAGTAGAAGGAAATCCCCTCGGTAATGCCCAACCCGTGTCGCACCGCCCGCTCTGGCTTCAGCCGCAGCTTGCCCGGCGTCACCAGCTCCGCGCGCTCTTTCAGCTCCTCGTCCTTCAACCCGGCGAACAAGTCGGCCACCCGCGGCGCCTCATCGTAAACCGGCCTCCCCATCTCATCGTCGATCCGCGTGCTCTTCCGCTCGAACTCCCGTCCCACGGTTTCTTCCGGCGGCGTCACCACCCGCACCGTCACCACATAGCTTCCCGCCGGAACCTCCGGCGGCTCCGCCATCGTGTCTTTGATCACTGGCGAAAGCTCTTCCAACCGCTTCAGCCCCTGCTGCACCGCTTCTGCCGAGCTCCACCGCACCCCGTACACGGCGCGCAGAAATTCCGGCTCCACGGTCACCGGCTCCTGGTTGAACACTCGCGGCGGGTTGTCGGGGCTGGTGCGATAGACCGCGCGCGTGCCGTTGGCAAACCGCGCCAACTGCCGCCCGCTCTGCTGCAGGATCTCCACTTTCACCGCCCACGGCGATTTGCTTAGCACCTCAACCGTTTCTTCTTCGCTCCACGCGCTCGCCGGCTTCTCCCGCCACACCTTCTCCGGCGGCGCCGACGCAGCCGTGGTCGCCGCCAACAGCAACAGCAGGGAAGGGAAGTGTTTTCGGAGAGTCATCGCAGCCACTCGCGCTCCACGCGGAATTTCTGCTTCAACGTCTGTCGCTCCGCCTTGAAAACAAATTCTACCACCTCGCTCGGCATCCTCAACAGCGGCTGCCCCTCTCTCTCCCGCGGAAACAGGAAGTGCACCGCCGCATTCGCTCCCACCCCGCTGCGCGCAACCTCCGCCGGCGCCACTTCGCCCCGCCGCGTCTTCAGCTTTGCACGCTTGACCAGCTCTGCCGCCTCCAACCCTTCCACCAAATCCTTCCCCGAGTGCGGCGGCTCCAGTGTCTTCACCGTAATCACGTACCGGTCGGCCGGCAGCACCGGCGGCGGCGACTGGAACTCCGCGCTCGTCTCCATTCCCAGCTGCCGCAGCCGCGCAAACGCCTCCGTTACCGGCCCCGCCGACTCCCACCGCACCAAATAGGTTTCCACCGGAATATCCCCCGGCCCCAGCGTCCAATCCTGCCCGCTGGGTGGCCGAGCCTGTCCCGCGGCACTCCTCTCCCGGCGAGGCTGAACCGGTCGCGGCTGCCCGCTCCCGGCTCGCGTCGCGTGCCGCCCGCTCATCACCGCTTTCGTCCGCGCCCAGGGCGAGTCCGTCACAATCTTCAGCGCCTCTTCCGCCGTCCACGCCGACGCCGCCTTCTCCTTCCACACCTCTCCCGCCCACACCCCTCCGATCAGCGCTCCCAGCGTTGCGAGCAATACCAGAATCCGCCTCATTGCCCGGTTAGATGCAGTCTTCCTCTATGTGATTCTCTTCGTGTCTTCGTGTCTTTGTGGCTACTTCGTCTCCGCCCAGTTCGCCCCCACTCCCATCTCCACCCTCAACGGCACCTTGAACGGAAACTCCCTCCCATCCGGCAGCACAATCCTCTCCATCGCTTCCTTCACCATCGCCCGCGCCCGCTCGACTTCGTCCTCCGGCACTTCGAACAGCAGATCGTCGTGCACCTGTAGGATCATCTGCGTCCGCAGCCTCTCTTCTCTTAGACGCGCGTGCAACCGAATCATCGCCCGCTTGATAATATCCGCCGCCGTCCCTTGCAGCGGCGAGTTGAGCGCAATCCGCTCCCCCATATTCCGCTGCACCGTGTTCTGCGCCTGAATCTCCGGGATCGGCCGCATACGCCCGAAGAGCGTTCGCGTCTGCCCCGTCCGCCGCGTCTCTTCCAGGAGCTTTTCGCGGAACTTCTTCACCCCCGCGTAGCGCTTGAAGTAGGCGTCAATGTAGCTCTGCGCTTCTTTGGGCTCGATCCCCAGCCGCGTCCCCAGCCCGTAGCCCGTCAGTCCGTAGATGATTCCGAAGTTGATCATCTTCGCGATGCGCCGCTCTTCGCCCGTCTGCGCCAGTGGCGGCACGCCCAGCACGTCCTGCGCCGTGCGCGCGTGGATGTCCTCGTTCCGCCGGAAGGCATCCAGCAGCACCGCGTCCTCCGACAGATGCGCCAGCACCCGCAGCTCGATCTGCGAATAGTCCGCCGCCAGCAGCTTCCAGCCCGGCTCGGCCACAAACGCGGCGCGAATCTTGTTCCCCAGCTCGGTGCGAATCGGAATGTTCTGCAGGTTCGGGTCCGACGAGGAAAGCCGCCCCGTCGCCGTCCCCGTCTGATTGAAACTGGTGTGCAGCCGCCCGGTGCGCGGATGAATCGCCGTCGGCAGCGCGTCAATATAGGTCGACTTGAGCTTCGACAGCTCCCTGTACTCCAGCACCCGCGCCGGCGCCTCGTGCGCCCCCGCCAGCTCTTCCAGCACATCCGCCGCCGTGGAGGTCACCTTGCCGCGGCCCCGCTTGCGCGGCATCGGCAGTTGCAGTTTCTGGAACAGAATATCGCCGAGCTGCTTGGGCGAATTCAGATTGAACTCCGTCCCCGCCAGCTCGTAGATGCGCGCCGTCAGCCGCTCGATTTCTTTTGCGCAGTAGCGCGACATCTCTTCCAGCGCCTTGGGGTCAAGCCGCACCCCGGCCCGCTCCATCGCCGCCAGCACCGGAACCAGCGGCCGCTCGATGAGTTCGTAGGTCTGCACCAGCTCCTGCGCTTCAATCTCTCGCCGCAGCGGCTCCGCCAGCCGCGCCACAAAGTCGGCTTTCTCCGCCACCGCACCCGAGAGCGGACGGTTCAGTTGCCGTGCCGCCAGGTCTTCCAGCGCATGCTTCGGCGTCGTCGGCAGCAACAGGTAGGAATAGAGCGACGTCTCGTGCTCCACTCCGCGCAGCTCGATTCCTTCCCGCTCCAGCGCGTGCCGCGCCGCCTTCGAATCGTGCAGCGTCTTCGCCCGCTGTGCGTCTTCAAGGAATTCCCGCGCCGCCTCCAGCCACGCCTTTCGGTCACCGCTGAGGGACGCAAGCCAGCCCTCACCCGCTCGGGTCGAAAACCCTAGCGCGCTCAACTCCAAATCCAGCGGTGCCTGCCCGCTCGTCTCGCACCACACCGCCACCGGCCCCGCCGCTTTCTCCAGAAAGCTCCGCAGCTCCGCCGGGCTGGCAAACTTGTTGTAGTGTGTTTCGACTGCCGGCGCGGGCGCCGCCGCCAGTTGTTCCTTGAGCAGGGAAGTGAA
>JAXIPK010000045.1:0-2688 GCA_045402975.1 Acidobacteriota bacterium | reverse complement strand
CCGGGTTGTCGCCGCCGACAATCGTCAGCTCTTCGATGCCGGCTCGCTGCGCCGACAGGACGGCCCGGAGAAATACCGGAAGACCCGCCAGCCGCGGTGTCTCGCTCGCCGGCGCCAGCGTCAGATTGATCAGGACTGCCTTCCTTACCATTTCAGCTTCAATCCCACCAGTTTGTCATTCCGAGAACGCCTCTGGCGACGACGAGAGGCGCGTCGAGGAATCTGCTTTTCAAGCCTTTGTTCCCACGCCTGCGCCGGCCAGCGCGGGCTTGACGGCCGGTGGCGCCAGCTCGAGTAGCTCGTAAATCCTGTTCACCGCGCGGTCGGTGGCGGTGCCGGGCTGATAGAACATGTCGGCGGCAGCAGCGCGTCGGACGTCGCCCATCTTTTCCGGGTGCGCCAGCCCGTCTTCGACCGCGGTTTCGAGTTCGTCCAGCGAGTTCGCCATCGCGCCCACCTTCTGGCCCCACACTTCCGTGTCCCAGCGTTCCTTGTTGATTTCATACTTCTCCGGCGTGGGAAGAAAAATCACCGGGCGGTCGCGCAGCAGAAACTCGTTGGCGGCGGAGCTGAAGTCGGAGATGAGCAGATCGGCCAGCGCCAGGTAAGGGACGATGTCGTAGCCTTCGATGATGCGCACCTGCCCGCCGGCGCGCTTCTTCACTTCTTTGAGCCAATCGTTGGCAGTGCGGCGGAAGTCCAGGCTCTTGTCGTGCAGCTTGATGAGCAGGTTGACCGGCATGCGCTGCAGCCGCTCGATAACCTCCAGCCCGTTGGTGGTGATGGACGAATGCGTGCCGCTGGGCGCATAGAGCACCACGGGCAGCGCCGGGTCGAGCTCCAGCTCGCCCTGCAGCGCCGCCGTATCAATCTCGCCGTTCACCATGCGGTCGAGCTTAGGCATCCCGATCATGTCGATGCGCGGGTCGTCTTCCCGCAGGATGCCTTTCTGGGCGAAGCGCCGCGCCATGTAGGGGCCGCTCAAGAAGAAACGGTCGTACTCGAGGATGGCGGCCTTGAGAAAACAGTTGGTGATGGCCACGCCGTGAAAAATCTGCACCCGCAGGCGGGCGCGCGGCGCCACGTCGAACTTGAGGTACACCGGCGCCAGCAGCAAGTCGTAGGCCCGCGTGGTGGAGAGCAGCGAGTTGACTTTCTTGCCTTTGACGGGGAACAGGTCGAAGAGGTGCGTCTTCATCCGCCAGCCGAGGAAGTTGGCCGACCAGAACCAGTCCAGCCGCTCGTCCTGTGCCAGCCGCTCATACACCGATTGGAAAAAGACGAAGTGATGCGGCAGCGCCGCATGGAAGAGCAACCGCTTGGAGCCGTTCGCCGACATTCTGTCCATTATACCAGTGGAACCGGCTCCGGTTGGTCGAGGAAGACGCGGCAATAGATTTCCAGCGTGACCAGCAGAAAGAGCTGGCTGCCGGCGCGGCGCTGCGACCACCGCCACGGCCGCGGACGATACAGGCGCTCGACCAGTTCGACCGGCAGGAAGCCGCGCTCGCGCACCGTTTTCTCGTTCACGTACTGCCGCGCCGCCTCGAGGAAGCTGCCGGTGAACCACGAGCGGAAGGGCGCGCCGAAGCCGCGCTTGTTGCCTTCGAGGATTTCCTGCGGCACCAGCCCTTCCAGCGCGCGGCGCAGCAGGTATTTGCGCTGGAAGCGGCGGATCTTCAAGTCGTCGGGCAGCGTGTTGACGAACTCCACCAGGCGATGGTCGAGGTAGGGCACGCGCGCCTCGACGCCCCAGGCCATGGTCATGCGGTCGACGCGATGCAGCTGGTAGTCCGGCAGCTCGTAGCGCTGCTCGAAGTCGAGCATCGCGCTGAGCGGGCTGGCGGCTTTCCGGCTCAAGGCAGCCTGCAACGGGTCGGCCGTCCCCGCGCCGTTGCCGGCCAGTGAATGCAGCCCGCGCAGATAGATGCGTCGCTGCGTCGCCGCCGGCATGTAGCCGAGTGGCGTGACGAACGGCACCAGCCGCCGGTAGCCCGCGAACAGCTCGTCGGCCCCTTCGCCCACCAGCGCCACCTTCACGTGCTGGCGTGCAAAGCGCGAGAGATAGTAGAGCGGCAGAAAGGAAATCGGCGTCGGCTCTTCCAGATGCCAGATGATTTGCGGGAGATCGCCGACAAACTGCGCCGGGTCGATCTCGGTTTCGCGGTGCTCGGTGCCGAACTGCTCCGCCAGCCGCCGCGCAATGGGCCGCTCGTCCCGCGCGCCGGTGAAGCCGACGGTGAACGTCTGGGGCCGCTGCCCGAGCCTCACCGCCTGCGCTACGACGCCGGCCGAATCGAGACCTCCGGAAAGAAACGCGCCCACGGGCACGTCGCTCACTAGATGGCTTTCGACCGCTTGCTCAAAGTGCCGGCGGAATTGGGCCACCGCGTCGCTTTCGCTGATAGGACGCGCCGCCTCGAGCTTCACCTGCCAGTACGGCGCGGACCGCACGTTGCCGTCCTTCCATTCCAGCCAATGGCCGGGCGGCAGCTTCTCGATTCCCTCTGTCAATGTGTCGCTGCCCGGCAGATAGAGGTAGGTCAGCAACCGCTCAACGCCGGCGCGGTTCAAGCGCCGCGGAAACTCCGGATCGGCGAGGATTGACTTGGCCTCCGATGCGAAGAAAAGCTCCTGACCCCTGCGCGCAATGTAGAGCGGCTTGATGCCCAGGCGGTCGCGGGCCAG
>JAXIPK010000379.1:0-3295 GCA_045402975.1 Acidobacteriota bacterium | reverse complement strand
CCATGATGATGGCGCCGATGACGCGCGACGAGAGGCCCCACGAGGTCGTCCAGCAGTGCTGCAGCACTCCGGTCGGGTCGAGGTAGCGGATCTCAAACGCCTGGGCGAAGATTTGTCCGAGGTTGTGCGAAGTGCAGAACTGCAGCGCCTTGGTGTCGCCCATCATGGCTTCCAGCGAATAGGTGACGTCGGCGCCGGCAAATTTTTCCGAGTCCGACTTGCGCCCGGGAATGACGGGAACGGCGGCCTCGTTGAAAGCAAAGTCGGTGTAGACGTTGAGCATCTGGATGGTTTCGGCCTGCGCTTCGTCGTAGGTGGCGTGGGCGGTGTGGCCTTCCTGCCAGAAAAACTCCAGCGTACGGAGAAAAAGCCGCGTGCGCAGCTCCCAGCGCACCACGCTGTTCCACAGGTTGATAAGCACCGGCAGGTCGCGGTAGGACTGAATCCACTTGGCGTAGGCGTGGCCGATGATGGTCTCGGAGGTGGGGCGGATGACCAGCGGCTCCTCCAGTTCCTTGCCGCCGCCGTGGGTGACGACCGCCAGTTGCGGCGAGAAGCCTTCCACGTGCGACTTTTCTTTTTCGATGAAGCTTGCCGGGATGAACATTGGAAAGGCCGCGTTGACGTGGCCGCTGGCCTTGAAGCGCGAATCGAGCGCCGCCTGGATGTTCTCCCACAGCGCCCAGCCGTAGGGGCGGACGATCATGCAGCCGCGCACCGGGGCGTAGTCGGCCAGCTCGGCGCGCAGCACGAGCTGGTTGTACCACTCGCTGAAGTCTTCGGCTCGGGTTGGAAGTTTCTGTTCCGCCATCGGCGTCGAAACTCCGAACACTATGGGAGCTTCTGGCGGCTGTCAAGGTGAGGTCGTGAACCTCACAAGGATTCGCACTTTCTCTGTTGATTGGCGCCCCTCCTGCGCCTAGAATCTCGACATCAACTGCAATCCTGGTTCCAGCCATGAGAAAAGGAGAATCCCCATGAAAAAGACAGTGGCTTTAGTGTTCTTGCTTTCGATCCTACTGGTGGCCTTCACCCCGGGAGCGCAGGCTGACAACACAGCCTGTAGCGGGGCCGTTCTGATGGTACCCGATGGAAGCCCTCACGAAGGGACGTTCACGGCTCCCGGTCAACAGCGCTGGTATCGGTTTATCGCCAAGGAGAACAGGTCGTACGCAGTCATGACGGAAAACCTGAGCTCGACCGATGAGCAGTTCGCTCTATCCATCGCTTTTGACCCAACCTCGAGCTGCAACCCCAACGACACCTTGCTGTCAACTATCGGTGAGAGCACGGAGCCCGTTGCGTTGTCATTCGGGTCTGGCTCTGAGCGATTCCTGATCGTAGTTCCTTTTGACACAAATGTGTTTTTCCCTCTGGTAGGATTCTCGGGTGGAGCATTCCGCGTCCGCGTCGAGGAGACGACGCTGTTCAACCCGCTGTGGAGCACCTTCGGGGGGTTCGAAACTTTCTACCGCTTCCAGAACAGCACCAACGCCTCTTGCGACGTTACGCTGCGGATGGTCAACGATGCAGGCATGCAGGTGGCCAACACCACCTTCCCCATCCCCGCCAATTCGACTGTCCCCACCGTCTTCACCGGCCCCACCGCCCAGGGCGGCCTCAATCTGGCTGACAACCAGGCGGGCCAGGCCGTGATTACCCACGACTGTCCGCCCGGCGCTATTCAGGTGGACGGTTTCACGGGGCGGTTTGACCTGGCGGCGCCGGTGGTGCTGCCGATCAAAATACAGACCGCGCGCCAGATGCGCTGAGCAGGAAGTCGATTCCCGGAGACGCAGCCGAGAAGGAGGACGCAAACATGACGACCCGCAAAGGCCTAGGAAACTTCGTTCTCTTGTGGGCTGCGATGCTCCCTGCCTTGACGCTGCTCGCACCCGTGGCCCGCGCCCAGGATTTCTCCAAGAGGTGCGACGGAACCACGCACCTGATGGCTGATGGGAGGATTGTCGACGGGCGCCTCGGCAACAACGCCGGCGACAACATTGTCTGGTTCCGTTTCACCACCCTGCCCGGGGTTAGCTACTCGATTGAGGCCCACATGCCCGTTCAACCTGCCTCCGCCACTCCCACCGTAGACGTATTCAACGTGGGCGATGTCGACTTGCTTGTCCAGTGTTCGACGGGGCCAAGTACGGTTACAACTCGAAACACGACTGCGATTGCCCCCCTCATCAGGCACAACGGCATGCGGGTGTCTGTGACCGGCACTGGCAACGACCTTTTTGTGCGCGTAACCGCCTTCCTGGGTCAAGTGCTCTCTATGCAGCTTTCCGAGACCACGCTTTACAACCCGCTGTGGAGCACCTTCGGCGGGTTCGAGACCTTCTACCGCTTCCAGAACTCCACCAATTCCGCCTGCAACGCAACCCTGCGGATGGTCAACGATGCCGGGACCGAAGTTGCCAACACCACCATCCCCATGATGGCCAACTCCACCGCGCCTACTATCTTCACCGGCCCCATGGCACCGGGCGGCGGCCTCGGTCTGGCCGATAACCAGGCGGGCCAGGCCGTGATTACCCATAACTGCCCGCCGGGAGCGATTCAGGTGGATGGCTTTACGGGGCGGTTCGACCTGGCGGCGCCGGTAGTGCTGCCGATCAAGATCGAAGCCGCCCGCCAGATGCGTTAGGCCCTGCTGAGCTGCTCAGCAGCTTGGACCCGACGCCTAGCGCCTCGGCCCTGGCCTCCTCCCTCTGCTCGGTTGATTTGAGCCCTCTTCTGGCCTAGAATCCCGACATCAACTGCAATCCTGGTCTAGCCATGCCAAAAAGGAGAATCCCATGAAAAAGACAGCGACATTCGTGTTTCTGCTTTCGACCCTACTGCTGGGCTTCGCCCCAGCGACGCAGGCCGACAACACCGTTTGTACCGGGGCCATATTCCTTGTGCCCGACGGAAGCCCGCACGAAGGCTCGCTGGCCTCAGGGTCCAGGCACTTTCGCTTCGTCGCCAGAGCGAATCGCTCGTATGCGGTTATGGTGGAGAACCTGAGCCCGACCGATGAGGAGCAGAACGTCAGCATTAGCACTCCCACCGATGCCTGCGGGGGTGCCATGCTACCGGTCACGTTTACCAGCCAGATCGAGCCTTTTAGCAATACCGGCACGATGATGTCCCAGGTTGGCGCCGTGCGGCTCAGCCTGGTGGCAGCCAACAACACCGATGTTTTCTTTTTCGTTGCCTTCGGCATCGCCAGCGTTCCGGGAAACTTTCGCGTGCGGGTGGAGGAGACCACACTCTTCAACCCGCTGTGGAGCACCTTCGGCGGCTT
>JAXIPK010000081.1:0-4135 GCA_045402975.1 Acidobacteriota bacterium | reverse complement strand
CCGCCCAGCGCCAAGCTCAGAATCAGAAGCGCAGCATAGGACAGCCGCTTCATGGAAGTCCCTCCCGCCTTGCAGAACCTGTTGGTCGTTCGCCCTTCCTGCATGATGAGTCCCCTCTCTCGTGAGCCTTTGCGGCCCTCGAATCGAGGGGACTCATCATGCGGGAAGGGCGAAGCACCAACAGATTCCGCAAGGCGGGAGGGACTTCGATGAAGCGGCTGGCCTATGCTGCGCTCCTGATTCTCGCGCTGGGGTTGAGTGGCGTCAGTCTGGCGCGCGCCCAAACCATCAGCGGCGTCATCGCCGGCACGGTGCGCGATCCGCAGGGCGGCGCGCTGGCCACCGCCAGCGTTTCGGTCAGCAACCCCGCCACCGGCCGCACCTACCAGGCCAGCACCGACGCCAACGGCTACTACCGCATCCCCGAAGTTCCCCCCGGCGTCTACGTGGTCGAGGCCGAACTGGGCGGTTACCAGACCGAGCGTCACACCGACGTGCGCGTCAGCGTCAACCGCGTCACCGTCGAAGACTTCGCCCTGCAGATTCCGCCCAAGACGGAAGTGGTGGAAGTCACCTCCGCCGCGCCCATGAGCGACACCACCAGCGCTACCATCACCGCCACCTTCCCCGAGCGCGAAGTGGCCGAGCTCCCCATCCTCACCCGCGACGTCAACAACCTGGGCCTGCTCGCCCCCGGCGTCTCCAGCGTCCGCACCTTCAGCTTCGCCAGCACCCTGGTGCCCTTCGCCGTCAACGGCTCCCGCGGCCGCGACAACAACTTCATCATCGACAGCGTCGACAACAACGAGCCGCTGTTCGGCGGCGCCGCCACTCAATTCACCAACACCGACATTTTCGCCGAGTACACCATCCTGACGCTTCAGACCAAGCCCGAGTTCGGCCGCAACAGCGGCGCCACCGTCAACTCCATCACCAAGAGCGGTTCCAACGTCAACCACGGCTCGCTCTTCTGGTTTTTCCAGACCGACGAGCTCAACGCCCGCAGCCGTGTCGAGCAGGCCGCCTTCCGCACCGATCCTTCTCAGAGCTATGAGAACCAGATCGGCGGCACCCTCGGCGGCGCCCTCCGCAAGGACAAGACGTTCTACTTCATGTCCTACCAGTGGGACCGCGCCGTGGCCAACCTGACCAACGTGTTCCCGGTCCTCGGCACGCTCCCCGAGGCCCCCGGGCTGGCCACGCTCCAGGGCCTCGCCCCCACACCCACGCTGGACGCCTACTTGGCTTCCCCCTCGGTGGCCAATACGCCCTTCCTGCCCGCCAATTGCTTCGCCGCGCCCGCTCCGGCCGGTTTCAGCACCACCAACCCCTGCCTGCTGGCTGGGGGTTCGGTCGGCATTGACACCAATGGCGACTTCTTTTTCGACACCTTCGTTCCGTTCAACATCTGGCGGATGCAGAACGCCAACCTCTTCACCATCAAGGACCATCAGTTCTCCCTGCGACTCGACCACCGCCTGGGTCGCGCCGATGATATCTACGGCCGGTATCTCTTCGACGACCTCGAGACCCCGCGCGTGCCTTTGGCTCCCTCCGGCGACTCCGCCTTCGCCGACCTCGGCCTCTATCCCGAGTACATCAACATCAGCCGCTCCCGCACCCAGAGCCTGCTCATCAACGAGCGGCACTACTGGGTCAACGCGCTGAACGAATTCCGCTTCTCCTTCAGCCGCGTCTCCCAGGGCATCGGGCCCTTCAAGGTCCCGCCCAGCATCCGCAACGGTCGCGCCGCCGCCACCGTGGAAGACATTTTCGTGCCCGGCGGCTTCGGCAGCTTCGCCGGACAATTCCCGGCCGCCGGCCTGCGCTTCACCCTGGGTCGCGACACCAGCCCCTCCCAGGTGGACAGCGATATTTATCAGGTGCAGGACAACTTCTCCTGGAACCGCGGCCGCCACAGCATGAAGTTCGGCGTCAACTACGTCCGCATTCTGAGCGACATCAACAGCATGCCCTCCGACCTGGGCCAGTACCTCTTCGGCCTCAACTTTGCCGGCATGACGTTTGCCGGCGGCTTCGACGCCTTCTACAACAACCAGGCCTTGCTGGCCTTTCAACGCCTGCCCAACATCATCACCGATGGCTCGGGCAACATCGTCGGCCAGGGCGACCCCACACTTCCCCTGCGTGAGT
This sequence comes from Acidobacteriota bacterium, assembly GCA_045402975.1. Taxonomy (GTDB): domain Bacteria; phylum Acidobacteriota; class Terriglobia; order Acidiferrales; family 2-02-FULL-67-57; genus JACPRL01. Next base: position 1,981 of record JAXIPK010000081.1, on the reverse strand, counting down.
TCGATCAGTTCTATTTCTTCCAGGATGACTGGCGCGTCCGGCCCAACCTGACCTTCAGCTTCGGCCTGCGCTACGAGAACTTCGGCCAGCCCATCAACCGCATTCGCCACCTCAATCCCGCCGGCCCCAACGTGGACCACGACAACAACAACTTCGCCCCTCGCGTCGGCTTTGCCTGGTCACCCTGGAAGAAGACGGTGATTCGCGGCGGCTACGGTTTCTTCTACAACCCCATGGTGCTGAACATCCCGCTGCTTATCTGGCAGAGCGGGCCCATCTCCCCCTTCATTCTCACCGACACGCTGGGGTTTGGCGTCGCCCAGAACAGCAGCCTCTTTCCCGACCAGCCGTACACCCCCGCTGACATCAACGTGGGTGTGGAGGGCTGCTCCGACTTCTTCGAGCGTGCCTTCCCCGGAACCGTTCCCCTCATCGACTGCGCCAGCCAGAACACCGTGGACCCCGACCTGGTCAACCCGTACATTCAGCAGTTCTCGCTCGGCTTCCAGCAGGAGTTGACCTCCAACCTCCTGTTCGAGCTCAACTGGGTCGGAACCAAAGGCACCAAGCTCTACCAGCGCGTGGATGAGAACCCTTTCACCGGCTGGAACATCGGGCCGGGGATCGACAGCCTCATCAGCTCCTGCTTCCCGGCCTTCGGGCGGCCTTTCGGCATCTGCCTCAACCCCCACACCGACAACACCCACGGCTCCATCACCCGCGTCACCAACGGCGGCCGTTCCACCTATCACGCCTTGCAGGCCAGCCTGACCGAGCGTCTGGCGCGCACTCCGGTGGGCGACTTTGCCTTCACCGGCGCCTACACCTGGAGCCATATGATTGACAACACCAGCGAAATCTTCGGCCCCGGCGTCCGCCTGCTGCCGCAGAGCTTCGGCGACATCATCTTCGAGGCGGAATCGGTCGAGGCCATTGAGGCCATCACCCCGCTGGCCGCCAGCTACACCGATACGCTCCGCGCCGAAAAAGGCGACTCCTCCTTCGACCGCCGCCACCGGCTGGCCCTCAGCATGCTCTGGGATCTCTGGCCGGACAAAGGTTTCTGGCTGGGCGGCTGGCAGGTGAGCAGCATCGTGACACTGCAATCGGGCCAGCCCTTCTCGGCGCTGAACAGCACGCCCTTCAGCACCTGCCGCGACTACAACGGCGACGGCCGCCTCACCAACGATCGCCCCGCCGTCGGCAATCCCAACGCCCCGCGCTCCTCTGTCGCGCTGCTGGCCGATCCGATGTGCCTGGATACCGCCCTGGGTTTCGTCGACCTGGCCGGCAATTCCATTGATCCGCTGACGGTTCGCTTCGTCCAAACGCCCCTCGGCCTGCAGCCCGGCGACCCCTTCGCCTGCGGCGCCGGTAGCTGCTTTGCCGGCAGCTCTGGTCGCAACATCCTCACCGGCCCTGGCCTGGTCAACTTCGATGTAGCCTTCTACAAGAACTTCCGTTGGGGTGAGAGCAAGAACATCCAGTTCCGCTGGGAGATTTACAACCTGTTCAACCATCCCAACCCGGGCAACGCCATCGGAAACGTCTTCGCCACCGACGCGCAGGCGACGCCGGCTTTCGCCTTCGCACCGCGCGCCACGGCCGCTTCCGTCACCGGCGTCCAGCCTGAGAACGCTCTGGACGCCCTCGACCTCTTCGGCGTCCCCGCGACCGAGGCGGACTGGGAGGTGGTCGCGCGGGGATACCGATCATTGATGAAGGTCACGCCATGCCCCACGAACACCTCGTCCTCGATGACGACGCCCTCGCAGACGAAGGTGTGGGACGACACCTTGCAGCGCGCCCCGATCCGGGCGTTCTTCTGGACCTCGACGAACGCGCCGATCCTCGTCTCCGCCCCGATCGAGCAGCCATAGAGATTGACGAGGTCGGGCTGGAAGATCTGGACGCCTTCTCCGAGGCGCACGTCCGGCGCGATCGGCATGGCTGACTCTAGCACGGCGCCTGCGACGAACCG
>JAXIPK010000037.1:0-8669 GCA_045402975.1 Acidobacteriota bacterium | reverse complement strand
TGGGCACCGACGGTGACGGAGTCGGGAAACAGGCGCACGACTTCGTCGGGCGTGGCGCTGGTGGCCACGTCGTAGTCGGCGGGCTCGCGGCCCAGCACCAGGTCGCGGACGCAGCCGCCCACCCAGTAGGCCTGGTGGCCGGCGTCGCGAAGGCGCTGGACGGCCTCGGTCGCTTTGTTGCGCAGCTCACTCATCTCCGCGATTATACCTGCAGCCAACAGGCGGCGGGGCACAAGGCCCCGCCCTACCTCAAACACTGCTTGTGGGCGCGCCCGGGTAGGGCACGGGCTTGCTTGTCCTGAGCGAAGTCGAAGGGCCCCGTGCCGCGCTTCCTTACTTGCGTTTGGTGAAGGCGGGGAGAGGCGGGCGGTCGTTGACGCCTTCGACGCTGGGCTTGCGCAGCAGCGTGCGGGCGGTCTGGACCGCGTCGGGGCCGAGCCGCTCACGTAGCTCATCGGCGGCGCGGGCCAGTTTTTCCGCGCGCTCCTGCTTTGAGGCATCGAGCAGGCCGAGCTGCGCCGGCGCATCGCCCAGCGAGCCGGCGGCGACGCCGAGCAGGCGCACTTTCTGCTTGCGGTCCCAGGCGCGGCGGAGGAGTTGGCGCGCCGTCTGGAAGAGCGCATCGTCGAGGTCGGTGGCTTCGGGGAGCGTGTGGGCGCGCGTTATCGTCTCGAAGCTCGAGTAGCGCAGCTTGAGCGTCACCGTGCGAGCGTGGAGCTTCGAGGCGCGCAGGCGCTGGCCGACAAGCTGAGCGAGATAGGAAAGCGTGGCTTCAAGCTCTTCGGGGTCGCCGACGTCGTGGAGGAAGGTGCGCTCGTGGCTGATGGATTTCTGCTCGTCGTCCACGAACCACAGCTCGGCGTCCTCGCCGCGCGCCTTGCGGTAGAGCGACTCGCCCCACTTGCCGAAGACTTCGCTCAAGCGGTCGTGCTCGAGCGCCGCCAGCTCACCCACGGTGCTGACGCCCAGCTTCTTCAGCTCCTTCTCCGCCACCGGGCCGATGCCGGGGATGCGGCGCACGGGCAGCGGGGCGAGAAACGCCGCCTCGGTTCCGGGCGGCACCCAGAGGATGCCGCGGGGCTTGGCGGCGTCGGAGGCCACCTTGGCGACCACGTAGCTCGCCCCGAGGCCGATGGAGCACGGGAGTTGGGTTTCGTCGGCGACGCTGCGCTGGATTTTCTGCGCCGCACACAAGGGCGAGCCGTGCAGGCGCTCGGTGCCGGTGAGGTCGAGGTAGGCTTCGTCAATCGAAACCATCTGGACGACGGGGGTGAAGCGCTCGAGGATGGCGCGCACCTGGCGCGAATATTTTTCGTAGAGGCCGTAGCTGCCGGGGAGAAAAATGCAGTCGGGGCAGAGCTTCTTCGCGGTGCGCGAGGGCATGGCGGAGTGGATGCCGAAGGCGCGCGCCTCGTAGCTGGCCGAAGCGACGACGCCGCGCTGGTCGCCCGGCGCGCCGACCACCACGGGCTTGCCCCTCAGGTCCGGGCGAGTGAGCAGCTCGACCGAGACAAAGAACGCGTCCATGTCGACGTGGGCGATGTGCTTCATTGACTTCGGTCAAGCTTACACCTAGAGTGTGCCGCTACGGCAAGCCATGAGCACCCAGGCGGCGACAATTCGGGCTGGGCCGGTGGCGGAGGGGGAGCGCATCGCAGCGCTCGACACCCTGCGCGGCTTCGCCCTGCTTGGCATCCTGGTGATGAACATCCAGGCGTTCTCGATGATTTTCTCCGCCTACTTCAACCCCACCAACTACGGCGACCTGACGGGCGCGAACTACTGGGTGTGGTTCGTCGGCCACGTGTTCTTCGACCAGAAGTTCATGACGCTGTTTTCGATGATGTTCGGCGCCGGGGTGGTGCTGTTTACCGAGCGCGCCGAGGCCAAGGGCCTCTCGCCGCGGCGGCTGCACTACCGGCGGATGCTATGGCTGATCCTGTTCGGGCTGCTGCACGGCTACCTGCTGTGGTACGGCGATATCCTCTACACCTACGGGATGTGCGGGCTGCTGATCTACCTCTTCCGCCGCTGCTCGCCGCGCACGCTGATTATCCTGGGCATTCTCTCCCTCGCCGTCGGCTCGGCCATCAGTTGGTTCTTCGGCTGGTCGATGCAGTTCTGGCCCGCCGAGGAAGTCGCCAACGTGCAGCGGATGTGGCAGCCGGACGCCGCCAAAGTGGCGGAAGAAATGAACGCCTATCGCGGCGGGTGGCTGGAACAGATGCACCACCGCGTGCCGCTCTTCTTCGAGTTCAGCACAGTCTTCTTCCTGATGTTCTTCTGGAAGCCGGCCGGCGTGATGCTGCTGGGGATGGCGCTCTACAAGCTGGGGGCGCTGAGCGGGCAGCGCTCGACACGGTTCTACGCCGCGCTGGTCGCCGCCGGCGCGCTGGTCGGCCTGCCGGCGGTTGCCTACGGGGTGCGGCTCAACGAGGCAGCCGGGTGGAACATGGAGTGGTCGTTCTTCCATGGGCAGCAGCTCAACTACTGGGCGAGCGTGCTGGTCAGCCTGGGCTACGTGGGCCTGGTGATGCTGGTGTGCAAGAGCGGCGCGCTGCGGTGGCTCACCGCTCGCCTCGCCGCGGTCGGGCAGATGGCTTTCACCAACTACCTGATGCAGACCATCCTCTGCACGACAATTTTCTACGGCCACGGCTTGGGGCTCTTCGGCGAGGTCAGCCGGGTGCAGCAGTTCGGGGTTGTGCTGGCCGTGTGGGTTTTGCAGTTGGCGATCTCGCCGCTGTGGCTGCGGCGCTACCGCTTCGGGCCGTTTGAATGGCTGTGGCGCTCGCTCACCTACGGGGCGCGGCAACCCTTCCGCCGTGGCGTCCCTCTGACGGCGCCCGCTTCCGCCTAGCGGCGGCCCTCAGGGGCTAAAGCCCCGAGGAAAAAAGCACGCTAACGGCACGGCTGAAGCCGTGCCCTGACAGGGCGAGTAGAAAGAGAAGAATGACGATACCCCTAGTTTGCGCCCACATGTTGTTTCTCCTCCTTGCCTAACCCGAGATCCTTCGCTTCGCTCAGGATGACGACAAAGAAAAAAGCAGGTCCCTCGACTCGCCCTGCCCCTCGGCTTCGCTCGTGGCAAGCGGGCTTCGCTCGGGATGACAACCTAGCGCGTAGCCGCATCGCGCTGCGCGGAGAGGACGCGGGGAATGCCGCGCAGGTCGGGCGTGATTTCGACGTTGCCCCAACCAGCGCCAAGCAATGATTGCACACGGGAGGACATTTGATAGCCGAGCTCCAGCACCAACCACCCTCCTACGCCCTTCCCCTCGGCTCCGCTCGGGACAAGCGGGCTTCGGAGGGCAGGCCCGTCGGCCGCCAACACTTGGGCAGCCTGGTCAATTAGGCGGCGGGTGATGGCGAGGCCTTCGCCGGGAGAGAAAAGCGCTTCGGCGGGCTCGTGTTCGAGAACCTCGCGGGGAAGTTGCGGGGCTTCGTCCGGAGAAACGTAGGGAGGGTTGGAAACGACAAGATCGAAGCCGCCGTGACTCGTGGCCCGTGGCCCGCGACCCGTGAGAAAGACTTCCAGGAGATCGGAGTGGAGAAACTGAACGCGGGAGGCGAGGCCCAACGCTTCGGCGTTGCGGCGGGCGACGCCCAGCGCCGGCTCGGAGATATCGGTGGCAAGGATTTCGGCCTGCGGCAGCTCGCTCGCCAACGCCAGCGCGATGCAGCCGGTGCCGGTGCCGACGTCCACGATGCGGGCGTTGGGCTTCCTCAAGCGCTCACGGGCGAGGACGAGTGCGGTCTCAACCAGGTGCTCTGTTTCCGGCCGCGGGATGAAGACGCCGGGCTCGACCTGAAAGGTCAGTCCCCAGAATTCCTGCCGGCCGGTGAGGTATTGCGTGGGCGTGCCGGCGGCGCGGCGCTCGAGCAGCAGGCGGTAGGCGCGCTCCTGCTCGAGCGAAAGCTCAACCTCCGGGTGGGCGTAGAGAAAAGTGCGGTCGCCGTTGAGAACGTGCATCAGCAAGACCTCCGCGGCGGTGGAGGCCGAAGGCACTTGGGCTGCAGTGAGCTCTGCGATGGCCTGGCCCAGGGCGCGACGCACGGTCATGGGGAAAGAATACAACCGTGGAACCATAGATGCACACTTCGACTTCGCCCCGACTAGTCGGGGCTTCGCTCAGTGCAGGCACGGATGAACACAGATAGGAGAAACTGCCTACCGCAGAGGGCGCAGAGAAACACTAGCCGAACAGCTTTTCCTTCTGGCGGCCGTGGGCTTCGTAGTAGCCCAGAGCAACGCCGTTGCCGGAGTAGGCGTAGGCGCCGACCGCTCCGCCGCCTGTGGCGTAATAACCCGCGGCACCGCCGCCGAACGCCCACCACCCGGCCGCTCCGCCGCCGATGGCGAAGATCCCCAGCGAAAGCCCGCTCAAAGCAAACGCGCCGACGGCAACGCCGCCGATGGCAATCAGTCCAACCGACGCACCGCCGATGGCAATCACACCGACGGGGAAGTTGCCGAAGGCGGTGATGCCGCGCGGGTGTTCGCCCATCGCCAGAAGGGGCAGGCCGGCAAACCGAGTGGGCGACTCGTAGGGCTCGACCGGCGAGACTGGAAGCCACCGCCCTCCGAGGTTGGCCAAAGCAATCGAGCCGAAGATCAGCAGGAAAAGGATCCAAGTCACGCGGCGAGGCTTCTCAGGCTGGCCGGGCGCCGGGCCGGGGATGCGGTCGTTGAGGCGCCTCATCCACAAACAGCCGGGGCCGGAGCCGGGACGCTTCACCATGGGTTACCTCCTCCAGGCGCCGCCCGTCACTTCTACTTTGCGGGGTCGGCGTTGCCGGTGTCGAGGATGATCTTCCACGAGCCATCGGCCTGCTTGCGCCAGACGGACACATAGGTGCCGTGCTCGACCTCAGTCTTCCCTTCCTTCGTCTTGGCGTGGCGCTCGTAGCGGCCGGTGGTGAAGCCGAGCTCGCCGGGAATGAGAATTTCGGCGCGGGTCGGCTGCCAGCGCAGCGAGAAGTCGGGGTTGGCGAAAATCGGCTCCATGCGCGCACGGATGGCCTCGGGGCCGACGACCGGCGCGCTGGTCTGGCCGACCATGGAACCGTTCTCCGCGAAGTAGCCGGCCCAGGCAGCGCCACCGCCGCCGGCGGCAACCTTGCGGTCGAACTCGCGGTCGAGCCGCAGCAGCTCGTCCTGGTCGGCTGCGTCGGAGCTGGCGGTGCGGCCAATTCCAATCGGGGCGACAATCGCGAGGGACAAGAGGAGCAACAAGACGACACTACGGTTCATAGGAGCCTCCGAGGCTGCGGGAAAGGAATCTTACCGCAGAGGACGCAGAGAAAAGCAGGAGAAAGATTTACCACAGAGGCACAGAGAAAAGCAGATTCCTCGCCTGCCCCCGACACGTCGGGGCCAGACTCGGAATGACAAGACGGGAAACGCGTCAGGCTTCGACGAGTTCCTGCTTGAGGCGCTCGGTCTGGTAGTGGGCGACGAGCCCGTCAATCAGGGGCTGGAGCTTGCCGTCGAGCACCTCGGGCAGTTGGTGCAGCGTCAGGCCGATGCGGTGGTCGGTGACGCGGTTCTGGGGAAAGTTGTAGGTGCGGATCTTCTCGCTGCGGTCGCCGGTCTTGATCATGCCGCGGCGCTCGGCGCGCTGCTTGGCTTGCTGCTTCTCGAGCTCGATGTCGTAGAGCCGGGTGCGCAGCACGCGCAGCGCCTTGGCCTTGTTTTTGATCTGCGACTTCTCGTCCTGGCAGGTGACGATGAGGCCGGTGGGAAGATGCGTGATGCGCACCGCCGAGTAGGTGGTGTTGACCGACTGGCCGCCGGGGCCGGAGGAGCAAAACGTGTCGACGCGCAGGTCTTTGGGCTCGATTTGAATGTCGATGTCCTCGGCTTCGGGGAGCACGACGACGGTAGCGGCGGAGGTGTGGATGCGGCCCTGCTGCTCGGTTTCCGGCACGCGCTGCACGCGGTGCACGCCGCTCTCGTATTTGAGTTTGCTGAAAACCTTGTCGCCCTGAATGGAGGCGATGACTTCCTTCAAGCCGCCGATGGGGCTGGGGCTGGTGGAAAGGACTTCCACCTTCCAGCGCTGCGACTCGGCGTAGCGGGTGTACATGCGGAAAAGCTCCTGGGCGAAGAGCGAGGCTTCATCGCCGCCGGTGCCGGCGCGGATTTCGAGGATGACGTTTTTCTCGTCGTTGGGGTCTCGGGGCAGCAGAAGCATCTTGAGCTCCTGCTCGCGGGCGTCCTTCTGCGCCTCGAGCTGCTTGGCTTCGTCGTGGGCCATCTGCTTCATCTCGGGGTCGTCGAGGAGCGTCTTGGTCTCGCGCAGGTGGCGGTCGAGTTCCTTCCACTCGCGGTACTTCTCGACGATAGTGCGCAGGTCGGCGTGGTTTTTGGCGAGCTTCTGGTAGCGGGCGCTATCGGCCAACACTTCAGGCCGGGCGAGCTCGTGGGTGAGCTCGTCGTAGCGCGTCTCGACCTGGTCCAGCTTTTCAAACAGCGTAGCCATCGTTCAGTCCATTCCTATCGAAAGCGTGTGCGGAGGAAAAAAGTAGTCAGCCCCGGAGGGCTAGCCTCGTTCCAACGGCGTTCCGTTATTGTGCAGGAAGAGCATTGGTGTGCTCGCCGTTGGAACGGGGCTACGCTTCGCTAAGCTTGCCGAGTGCAGTGGGAAGGTCGGTATCGAACTTGAGCACCGACGGCATGCCGGTCATTTCCATGACCTTGAAGATTTTTGGGCGCAGGCCGACGAAGCGCACCTGGGCCTTGCGGTTGCGGGCGGTGGTCTCGCAGGCGACCATCTGGCCGATGCCGTGGCTGTCGATGAAATCGACGCCGGCCAGGTCCACCAGCACGCAGTGCGCGCCGCCTTCGATCAGGCTTTTGACTTCGTCGTGCAGCATAGTTCCGTTGTCCAGGATGAGGTGGCCGGTAAGCGCCACCACCATCGCTTTGTCGTCCTCTTGCCGGGTTCGCACTCGGAGAGGCATGGTGGTTACCGCAGAGTATAGCAGAGTCGGTTGGCTCCCGTTGCAACGCTATTTGAGGCGGTCGAGCTCGAACTCGGCCTCGAGCTTCTGGCCGTCGGGGCTGAGAACCACGACCGTGGCGGGGCGATCAGCGACCTGCTCGGGGTCGAAGATGTAGGTGACGACGGCGCCGACCAGTATGCAGCCGCCGAAGGTGTCGCAGTTCTCGATCGGGTGGCCGGTGCGGGCGGTGGGCATGATGTCGCCGCGCTGCACCAGGTGGACGTCGAACTCCTCCCAGAAGTTCGCGTCGCGGAAATAAACCGGCCCGTAGGCGACGGGGAAATCGTGGGGCGTGTGGGCGGGAAAACTAGGCGTGAGCTTGAGCGTGACTTCGACGATGAGGGCCGGCGGTTCCTTCTTGTAGTCGGCTTCGGCGGTGACGGGGCTGTAGCCGCCGGCGGAGCGGCGGGCGCGGTCGACCATTTCCTTATAGGGCGTGCGGACTTCGACCCGCTCGATGTGGATGCCTTCCTTGGGCAGCGGGAAAGTCTTGCTGTAGTCGCGCGCGAACTCGTTGTAGCGCTTGTCGTTCTTGCTGAGGTAGAAGCCTTCGCGGAGCTGGTCGGGGCGCAGGTCGCGGTCGTAGGCAAGGAGAGCCGTACAGGCGACAAGCAGCGCTGTCATGCAGGGGATGATGTGGATACGCTTCATTGGCCGGCTCTCAGTTATTAGATGCCGCTACACGTATTATCGCTGAGCGGGAGGGCGGCGGCCAGCGGAAAAAAGAAAAGCAGATTCTTCGCTGCGCTCAGAATGACAAGAGGAAGTTAGAGGCGGCGGTCGATGGTGGGAAACGACTCCCAGACCTTGACGCCGCAGAAGTGGGAGCCTTCGGTGCAGATGGGCGAAGCGATGCCGGCGCGGATGTAGCAGGGCGGGCCGAGGTGGCGGGCCAGGCGCGGATGGACGCGGCGCACCTGCTCGATCTCCTCCATCGAGGCCTGATAAATCTCTTCCTGGGCGTTGAAGCAGGTGCGCATGGTCCACTTGTGCAGCAGGTGGATGAGGGCGCCGGACTCGACGAAGCGCACGGCGGTGGCGTTAGGCAGAACGTAAAGAGCGAACTCGCGCGGCACGCCCAGCTCGAGCAGGCGGTTCTTCGCCTCCCACGCCTCGGTCATGGCGCGGTCGTAGACTTCGCGAGCGGCGGCGTGGCGCTTGATAATCATCGGCACGATGTAGTCGGGCGCGAGCGAGTCGGTCAGCAGCATCATCGGCCGCGAAGCCGGCACCATGCGGTGGCGCTGGTCCTGGCTGTCGGCGGTGTGGCTGATGCGCTTGGCGAAAGTGTAGTGGGCGTGGTTCAAGGCGCGCATCAGAGGCGAGTGACCGCTGACGTTGAGTGTTTCGAGCCGGTAGCGGTTCTTGGCGGGGTTCATCACTTCATCGAGCGCGGCGTCGTCGGAGAGCTCGGACTCCGAGCGGCCGAGCACGGCGCGCACTGCCTGGGCGACGACGCGCTCCGCATTGGCGGAATAGTCAACCAAGATGGACACGCGGCCGCTGAGCTGGGCGTCAAACTCGGCGTGAAAGCCGTTCCGCGCGGGTGCTTGGAGGAATCTCCATTCCGGTAGCTGCTCATCGCTGAGCGGGGACTTCCCGATGCGCTCGAAGAACTGCGGGTCGACTTCTTTGACGCGCGCCACCATTTCGTTGACGAC
>JAXIPK010000293.1:0-4674 GCA_045402975.1 Acidobacteriota bacterium | reverse complement strand
GACCGACGTGGTGATGCCGCGCATGAGCGGCCGCGAGTTGGCCGAGCAACTTCTACGCCTGCGGCCCGACGTCAAAGTCCTCTACATCTCCGGCTACACCGACGACGCCATCGTGCAGCACGGAGTGCTGGACGCCAGCGTTGCTTTCCTGCAGAAGCCCTTCACCCGCGACGCGCTGGCTCGCAAAGTCCGCGACGTTCTGAACCTGGCCCGCGTCAGCTGATTCCTACACTAGGTCGCCGAGAGATCCTGGGCGGGCTGCGGCATTTCCGCGGAGTCCTCTTCGTGGGCGGGTTGGCCGAACTTGAACATTTCCATCTCGGCGAGGCACTTCACCAGCAACGGTTTCAACTCGTCCTCGGGGAACGCCTGGCGGAGCTCGCGGCGCTTTACCGCCGTGGCGGGCTTGCGGGCGATGATGCTGCAGCAGTCCTTGTAGGGCAGGACGCTCTGCTCGTAGGTGCCGATGCGGCGCGCCAGCGCGATGATTTCCGTCTTGTCGAAGCTGACCAGCGGCCGCAGCACAGGCATGGTCAGGCCCTCGTCGGTCGCGGCCAGATTGGGCAGCGTCTGGCTGGCGACCTGGCCGAGGCTGTCGCCGCTCACCAGAGCGCGGCAGTGCTTCCGCCGCGCTACGATCTGCGCAAAGCGGAACATGAAGTTCTTGAAGGCGACCAGGTCGAGCGGCTCGGGCACGCGCCCGGCGGCCCAAATCTGGTAACTGTGGTAGGGCACGAGAAAAAGCCGGCAGAAAAACTGGTAGCGGTTCAGCCCCTCGACGATGCCGCCGAGCTTCGACTCCAGCGCCTCCTGGTTCGCGCGGAAAGAATGGAAGTGGAGGAAATCAACCCGGCAGCCGCGCTTCATCACCAGCCAGGCGGCCGCCGCTGAGTCGATGCCGCCCGAAAGCAGGCAGAGGACTTTTCCTGACGCGCCCACCGGCAGCCCGCCCGGCCCGCGGACTTTCCGCGAGTGCAGGTAGGTCCGCGTGGCGGCAATCTCGGTGTAGAGCGTTTCGTCCGGGTTTTTGAAGTTGATGCGCAGGCCGAGCCGCTGCGCTTCGGCGCCGATGCGTTTGTTGAGCTCCAGCGAAGCCAGCGGGAAGCGCTTGTCGGCCCGTCGCGTCACCAGCCCCACGCTCGATTTGCCTTCCGCTTTGGCGCGCTCGAGAAACTCGGTGGCGTAGTGGAGAATAGCGTCGACCGTACTCTCCCTCTCGTCCACGAAGGCGAAGTGCTGGAGCCCGAAGACGTGTTGCAGCGCGATCTCAATGCGCGCGCGGTCCGGCTCGCCAAACGTGCACACTATGCGGCCATGCTCGCGCCGCACCTCTTCGAGCTCGACGCCGTGCAGCCGGCACGCGGCGCGCACATTCTCCACCAGCTTCTTTTCGAAGAACGGCCGGAAGCCGCCCTTCAAGCCAATCTCGGCGTAGTGCAGGACCGCGGTCATCGCGCGGGACTTCTCCTTGACCATAGAAGTGCCTTCTAGGATAACACCGCGGCATTGCTCCACGATGCCTTCTTGACTTGAGGTTGCTCTTGGGAGCAATATCGCTTGCAGGCCGGGGTGCCCGAAGCTATACAAGTGCCATCAGGAAGCGCCTAATTCTTTCATTCCCAGGGCCAGGCCGGCTGAAGCATGATTTGTCCACAGTGTCTGTTCGCCAATCCCACTGGAGCGGAAAAGTGTAGCCAGTGCCAAGCTCCGCTGGAGGGCTTGGAGGTCACACTTTCCGACAGTGGTCCCGCGCAACCGCATATAAGTGCGGTTAGCGTGGGCGTGGTGGGCGCCGCACTGCAACCGGGCGCACTGCTCGGTAAGCGTTACGAAATCCTGGCCCTGCTGGGTGAAGGCGGGATGGGCGCGGTCTTCAAGGCCAACGACCGCGAGTTGGATCGCGTGGTGGCGCTGAAAGTCATCCGGCCCGAGCTGGCCGGCCATTCCGACATCCTGCAGCGCTTCAAACAGGAACTGATCCTGGCGCGGAAGGTCACGCACAAGAACGTCAACCGCATTTTCGACCTCGGCGAAGCCGACGGGATCAAGTTCATCACCATGGAGTTCGTCGACGGTCATGACCTCAAGGCCCTTCTGCGCCAGCGGGGCAAGTTCCCGCCCGCGGAGGGGGCGGAAATCGTCCGGCAAATCTGCCGGGCGCTGGTGGCCGCCCACGGCGAAGGCATCGTGCATCGCGACCTCAAGCCGCACAACATCCTGGTCGACAAGCAGGGCAAGGTCCTGGTCACCGATTTCGGCCTAGCCCACTCGCTGGAAATGAGCGGGCTGACGCAAAGTGGAGCGTTGCTGGGCACGCCGGAATACATGTCGCCGGAGCAGGCCAAGGGAGAGAAGGTTGACCACCGCTCCGATCTCTTCTCGCTCGGCGTCATTTTCTATGAGCTGTTGACCGGCCAAACCCCCTACAAGGCCGACTCGGCTTACGCCACCTTGCTCAAGCGGACGCAGGAGGCTTCCACTCCCCCGGCCAAACTGGACCGATCGATTCCCAAGTACTTGAGTGACGTGGTGGTGAAGTGCCTTCAGATTGACCCGCAGCGGCGGTATCAGAATGCGGTCGAGATTCTTCAGGACTTGGAAGCGCGGCAGGCCAGCCGCACGCTTCCGGCGGCGGCGGAATGGACTCAGCGGCTGCGCGCGCTTGGCCGGACTCGCCAAGGCCTGGCGCTTTTGGCTGCGGCCGCCGTGCTGGTTCTGGGCGGACTCGTGGGGCTGCGGATGACCTTGTGGCGACCCGCCGCCAGCCCCGCCGGTCCGGCTCTTTCTCTGGCGATTGTGCCATTCGAGAATGTCTCCGGCGACCCCAGCCTGGACTGGCTCGGTCCCGGGCTGGCCGACATGCTCGCCACAGACATCGGACAATCCGCCGAGCTGCGCACGGTGTCCTCGGACCGCCTGCATCAGATCCTGCGCGACTTGCGCCTTTCCCCCGCCAGCCTGGATGAGCCCGCCCTGCGGCGGATCGCTGAATTCAGCAACGCCGACGTGGTCGTCTGGGGGAAATACGTCCAGCTCGGAGAACAAATCCGCATTGACGCCGGCTTGCACGACCTGAAGCGAGGCCAAGTAGTTCCCTTGAAGGCCGAAACGGCCAGCAAGGCAGAGCTGCTCGAGGCGGTTAACTCCCTGGCCAAATCCATCCGCGACAACCTCGCCGTCTCCTCAGACGCGCGCGAAAAGCTACAGGCGACTTCTTTTCGGCCCTCGACCTCTTCTTTGGAAGCTCTGCGCTACTACAACGAAAGCCTGACATTGTCGCGCGACGGCCGGCACCTGGAGGCGGTGAAGAAGCTCGAGTCTTCGATTGGCGCCGACCCCAAGTTTGCCCTCGCCTATGTCAAGTTGAGCCAAACCTACGCCACTTTGGGCTACGGGGAGCAGGCGGAGCGCTACGCCAGCCAGGCCCAGGACCTGGGCGGAGAGCTGACCCCGCAGGAGAAGGAACTGATTGAAGCTCAGCATGCTCGCACTGTGAACGACCTCGACAAAGCCATCGCGGCCTATCAGCATCTGGCGGAGTCCATGCCTTCCGACCCTCAGGTTCTTTTCGAACTGGCCGGGATTTATGAAGCCAAAGGTTCGCTGGATGACGCTCGCAAGTACTACGCCAAAATCCTGGCCAGCGACCCGAAGCACCTGGATGCCCTGCTGGCCATCGCGAGGGTAGAGCACCAGAGCCGCAATTATCAGGCTTCGCTCGAGTACTTGAACCGTGCCCTCAGCCTGGCGGTTCAGGTGGATAACCAGGAGTCGAAAGCCCGAATCCTTCACAGCATTGGCATCAATTACAAGTGGCTCAACAAGCTGGAAGACGCGCAACGGCACTTCCAGGATTCGCTGGCCATCGAAGAAAGTATCGGCGACAAGCGAGGCATGGCCGCCACCCTGGACCAAATCGCTCAGGTGCAAGACTTGATGGGCAAGCCGGAGCTGGCGAAGCAGAATTACCTGAAGGCCACAAGAATCGAGCGCGAAATCGGAGACAAGAAAGGACTGGCGGGCAGCCTGCTCAACCTGGGAACGTTCTACTACGCGCGTGGCCGCTACGACGAAGCGCTGGAATCGACCAAAGAAGCGTTTCAGTTGTACACGGAGCTGGGCGACGAGAATCGCCAGGCGCTTTGCCTGAGCAATATCGGGGCTTACTATGTGGCCCAGGGGCAGTTCGGCGACGGCATCACCTACTATCAACGCGCCCTTCAGCTTCGCGAGCGGCTCAAGATCCCCGGTGAATTGGCGGAAACGCGTTACAACCTGGCCGACGCCTACGCCCAGAGCGCCCGCTACGACGAGGCGTTGGATCACTACATGCGCGCGCTGCAGCTCTGGCGCAGCGTCGGAAACAAGGAGGGCGTCGCCGTTGCCTCTAATGGCATGGGAACGCTGTTCACCTACCAGGGACGTTTTGGCGCCGCGCTGAGCGCCCAGGAAGAGGCCCTCAAGACGATACGCGAGCTACAGCAGCGCAACTTCTGGCTCGGTGAGATTCTGGCCGGCTACGGCAATGCTCTCAGCCTGGTAGGTCGCGGGGGGGACGCCGAGAAGCCTCTCGAGGAAGCTCTCGCCCTGGCCCGGGAGCTCGGCAATGAACCTTTGGTGGCCAAGGTTCTGAACTACCAGGGCGATCGGTACTTCTATGCCGGGGATTCCAAG
>JAXIPK010000302.1:0-6661 GCA_045402975.1 Acidobacteriota bacterium | reverse complement strand
GTTCTGGCGGTGGTTGCGTTCACGCTGCACGCAGCGTGGATACTGTGGGTGCTGCTCGGGTGGCTGGTTACGCGCAAGCGTCCGGTGCTGCGCTGGCTGCACATCGGGTCGGTGGTCTACGCGATTCTGATTGAAGTGGTGCTGTTCCCCTGCCCGCTGACCCTGCTGGAGAACTGGTCGCTGGCGCGCGCGGGGGAGAAGCCCTACATGGAATCCTTTCTGGTTCACTACCTCGAGTCGGTGATTTACCCCGAGGTGTCGCAGCAATTGTTGACGGTAGCGGCGGTGCTGGTGTGCGTGGCGATTCTGGGGGTGCACCTGCTGCGCTACGCGCGAGGGCGCAACGGCCGCTGGTAGGTCTAAGCGACTATCGATTTCAGGATGCTTTCAGAGCGGCCGACGGTGCGCGCTCACCCCGCTCAAAGGCCCAGGCGCCGGCCAAGGCCGCCAGAACCGCAACCGGAATGCCGAAGGAAAGGGGCGCGAGGAACGAGCTCAGAGAGACGGGAACGGCGCCCATCGACACCCAACGGGTGTCAACCAGCGTGCAGATGACCCACATGGCCAACCCTGCTAAGACGGCCGTCTTCGGGCCGGCGCCGTAGCGGGAACGGATGGCGGAATAAAGCCACATCGTCCAAACGCCCCCTGCCAAGTGCAGGAGCCAAAGCAACGGAGGAAACGCCGGAGGACCGGCCGCGTCGATGGCGCTGGCGAAGGCGGTGTTGCCGAGTGCAAAGATGAAGACCGTCACTCCCAGAAGGTACAAAACCGTGCCGGTTACAATCCCGGAAAGAAAAATGCGAAGGGTTTGAGCCATGGTGTCCTCCCTTTCGGCCTTACGGATCTCGCGGATGAGCGCGTTGGATTCGGCCAGCAGGCTGAGCGTTCGGCGTTGGGCCTCGTCAGCCGGCAAGCGTTCGCGAAGCACAGCGAATTCGTCTTCGAGGTGTTCGGAAAGTTCCTGCAGAATCTGGTCGCGGCGCGGGTTGGGCAAGCGCAGCCCGGCGAGGTGCTGCTCGGTGAGGGTGCGCCAATCAGGCACGGCCTACCCCCGCCAGTTTGTGCAGAGCGTTGAAGAACAAACTCCACTCCTTACGCATGGGGGCCATCTGCTTGCGACCCTTGGGAGTGAGCTCATAGCAGCGGCGCTCGCGGCCGCTGGGCAGGGTCTGCCACTGTCCGCGCACCCAGCCGCGGTTCTCCATGCGGTAAAGCAGCGGGTAGAGCGACGCCAACGTGAACCGCAACAGGCCGCCACTTTGCTTTTCAATGCGGCGGGCGATTTCGTAGCCGTGGAGAGGCTCGTCGGCCAGCAGGGCCAGGATGGCGAGCTCGGCGCTGCCGCGCTTGATGCGTGTCGTAATCATGAGGCTCTATATATAGGATTCCGATGTATATGTCAAGAAAGAAATGCAGGGCGAGGAGGCGAAACGGGAGGTGGCAGAATCCTCGCGGGAAATGTTGGCGGCGCCGGAGTAGCGGGGAAAAAGCAGATCCTTGGACTCCGCTCAGGATGACAGACGGAGATCAGCCGCCGACTTTGTCGACGGCCTTGACTTTGTCAGAGCAATCGAACCAGACGTTGACGACCTTGTAGCGGCCCACCGACTTGTAGGCGAAGAGGCGGCAGAGCTCGCCCTCGTCCTTCACTTCCTGCTCCTTGTCGGGCTTGCCCATGATGTCGAGGACCTCGGCGCGGGTCATGCCCGGCTTGACGCGGGCGACGTCGTCCTCGCTGGCCTTGGCAAAGAGCGCCACGGCGGCGGCCAGGCTCAGAAGCGCCGCCATCAGGGCGGCCAGCAGAATCACCTTCCGGTCGTGTCGGCTCATGGTTGTCTCCCCACCTGCTTAGATGAACATCGCGGCCCAGAAAGATGCACTGACTTGTGGCCTAGTCCTTAAACCTAAAATTTTCAATGCGTTTGGTGCCAGCCAGCTCGCCGGCGACGTCAAACTCAAACTTGTGCCCGCGGCGGCCGCGGACCAACTGGAACAGCCGGCCGAGGCCCTCCACGGCGCTCTTTATGCTGAAGTCGAACTGGTAGGACGGGTGGAAGTCGCCCTCGCCGTGCAACTGCATGGTGCCGCCCTGCATGTCGACTTCACCCTGGAGGTTGACGTTGTAGGTGTTCGAGACCAGGTTGCTTTCCACCAGTTGAGCCTTCCCTTCCCCCAGCTCGAGGGTTCCGGTCCAAGTATCGAATTTGCGCAGGTTGGGCGGATTCCAGACCTTGCCGAGGCTCAGGAGCCCCCAGCCGAAGGGGCCTTCGCGCAGCAGCACCGCGAGCGCAAAGAGTCGCTCGGGCAGAGTCCCCTTCTGGATGCGGCCCTGGTTGATGGTGAAGCGCGCCAAGCCGTGGCCGTTGCCCAGAAATTCCTTCCGCGAAGCGGCCGGGCCGGTCAGCTCGACGTGGAGGTCGAGCGGGCCGGTGAGGATGCGCTGGGTCTTGAGAAAGTCGCCCAGCAGCATCTCCGTGGGAACCGCGTTGAGCTCGAGGCTGGCACGAAGCTGATCGCTGCCGGGTTCCCGGACGCCTTCGAGGCGGCCGTGGCCGGAGCCGAGCCCGAAACGAGGGATGGTGAAGGCGAGGCGGCCGTCGGACTGCTCGAGCCGACCGCGGACGTCGGTGAAAGTGAGGTCGAGGAACTGCGCCCGGTCGAGCGCGATGTCCACCTGCAGGGGATGGTCGCGCAGAAAGTCCTGCTCGGGCATGGAGAGGCCCTCGTGGGGAAGCTGCGCGAACAAGCGGTCGAGGTTGGCCGAAGTGCCGGCGACTTCAACCGTGGAAAGACCCTGAGAGCGCAGGAGTCCGTTGACGGCAAACTCGCCCGAGGGCTGAGTGACGCGAATCGAGTCGAGCCGCAACCCCTCGTCGGCGAGCAGCAGGCGACCATTCAACTGCACGGGGTCGGTCAGCAAGTCGGGCAGGTAGACCTCCTGGAGGTCGACGCTGCCGGCCCACTGCGGCTTGGCCACGGGGCCGCGCAAGGTGAGGTCGATCGCCGCCTTGCCGTGTACCGACTGCAAGGCTCCGGGAAGGCGGACAAGCGCCAGCAACTCTTCGAGCGAACTGCCGGGCGGCGCCTGAAGATGGAAATCGAGTTGCGGCTCGGAGCCGCGCTCGAGGGTGCCGCGGCCGGTGAACTCGGTGCGGCCGAAGCGGGCGGAGAAGCGGTCGAGCGAGAACCCTTCGTCGTGCCAGCGGGCCTGCAGATCAATCGTGGCAGGCACGGCCTGGGGCACAGCGACGGGAACGGCCGAGGCGGTGAGGATAGGGTTGGTCTGAATCTGAGCGTCGAGCGTGACGCCGTCGGGCCGGCCACGCAGGCGGCCGCGGGCTTCCACTTCGCTCAGGATGCGCACCCACTGGCGCCAGGGCGCGGGGACGAGAGCTTCAGCATCCTGGGGGGCGAGGTGAGCCTCGAGGTCCATCTGCCAGGGCGCGGATTCGGTTCCCAGCAAGCCCACTTGACCGCTCAGGCGCACGGGCGAAGCGCCGAAACGTCCGCTGAGGTTGCGGATTTGGACGGCCTCGGGCTCGACGCGAATCGAAGCGCGGACATCTTCGAGGGGCGCGCCCAGCCAGGGGGGACTCCAGCGGGCGCCGGGCACCATCACTTCGGCGCGCCAGCGGTCGCGCACATAGCCGATGGCCACTGTGCCCTGGCCTTGGAGGGAGTCGGGCTCCAGTCCGGGCAGACGGACGATGCCTGCCAGAGCGGCGAGGCGGACCAGCTCGGGGAGATCGCAGCCGGGCAGAGTGACTTCACCGGCGGTGGCGTCGCGCCAATTCACCAGCCGAGTCTCGCCGCTGGCGCGCGCCTCGCAACTGCCGGCGCGGCCGCGGAGAGACTCGAAACGAACCAGCTCGGCGCCGAAGGTGGCTTCGCCTTCGACGTCGCGAACCGGGAGTTGGCGCAGGTCGAAACCCACGCCGCGGATGTGGGCGCGGCCGGCCACGGTGGGATTGTCAGCAGGGCCAGTGACGTCGGCGTCGAGTCGCGCGGCACCATGCAAACCGGCGAGCACGAGGTCGGGGGCAGCCTCGGCGAGAATGCGCCCGGCGGGAACGTCCTCGGTCTCAAGGTGCAAAGCCAACTGGTCGCCGCCTGCCTCACCGGTTATGCGGGTGGGAGTGTCGAAGGCTTTCGCGGTGACCTGCTCGAAAGTGATGCGGTCTCCGGAGATGGCCAGACGCCCGCGGATGTCGCTCAGCGTCGGCATTCCCGTGCGGGTGTAGGTGAGTCCGTTGAGGTCGGCGTGCCCGGTGATTTTCCCGTGGCCCGCGGACTCGGCGAGCTTCAACTCGGCGGCGAACCGCCCGCGGACGTTCTCGGCAAAGCCGAGTGCCTTGTAGCCGAGAATGGCCTGGATGTCGTCGAGGGTGTCGTCCTCCAGGCGGGCGTCGGGCAGGCGGAGTGTAATCTCAGTCTTGCGGTCGCTTCCCTGCCAGCCGTCAGCGGTTCCGGTAGCCTCGAAGCGGTTTCCGACCAGCTCTCCGGTGGCGGAGTCGAGGGTGATGACAGTAGGCGTGGCGCCGGCGCGGAAGTCGAGAGAGAGAAGCTGCGTGCCCTCCGGCGTGGCCGCGCGCAGGGCGCCCTCGCTGCGGGCTTCTCCGGTTTCACTTGCTACTGAGACTTTTCCGTTCAAGCGCGCAGCGGCCAGGGCGCGGGGATTGCCGGCGAGTTGCCCAAGCAGAGGCTGCGCGGGGAAATCGACCAGCTCCAAGTCGAGGTGGCCGTTGGGGAGTGCGGGAGGCCGCCAAGCGGTGGCTTCGCCGACCAGGTGGAAGCGCGAGGCATCTGAGTCGCCCGAGGAGCCGGAGAGCTCGAGGCGGCTTTTTTGCGTGAGGCTCGGCGCCCAATTGGCTTTCTCGATGAGGAGAAGTTGTTTTTCGTCTTCCCCTTCGGTGGTCCAGACGGAGATGTTGTGAAGCTCCCAGGCGGCGCCCAGGGGGAGGCGTGCAGCCGCGTCGGAAGCTTCGCCGCCGGAGGGCAAACTGAGCCGGGCGTCGGTAAGGCGCACGTCCCCGGCGCGAATCTCACCCCAGAGAAGAGGCAGCCAGGCGGCGCGGACTTCCATCTGTTTGGCGTGCAGGCGGAAGCCGGCGCTCTCAAGCTCCACGTTGTGAATCAAAACCCCGGGAGGGAGCCAGAGGCGCTCGACGCTCTGGGCGCGGACGGTGGCCCCGGTGCGCTGCTCGACGGCCGCGCGCACGGCTTCCTGGCCGGTGGAAGAGACGAAGAGCCAGAGCAGCGCCGTCCCGAGCAACACACCCAGGACGAAGAGAGCCGCTGCCCTTCGTCTTGGCCGGCGCATCGCCATAGTCACCTCTTAAGATAGCGCAGAGAGGGCTTCCGGCTGCCTGAGCCGCCGGAGAAAGTCAGAGGTTGAAGCGCAGGCGGCCGCCCGCTTCTTCGACGATGAAGTTGTCGAGGAGGCGCGCGCCGCCGATCCAGACGGCGAGGGCGATGACGGTGCGGCTGACGACGGTGGCACGGGGTTCGAAGGTATCGGCGTCGGCGACAGCGACATAGTCAATGCGGGCGAGAGGTTCCTGCGCGATAAGGGCGCGCAGCTGACGGATGAGATCGTCGGGGCAGCGCTCGCCGGCTTCGATGAGCTCGCGGGCGCGGGCGAGGCTGCGGGAGAGCACCAGCGCGGCGCGACGCTCCTCGGGTTTGAGGTAGGCGTTGCGGGAACTCATCGCCAGGCCGTCGGGCTCGCGCACGATGGGGCAGACGACGACCTCGACCGGCAGGCTCAAGTCGCGGACAAGCTGGCGAATGACGGCACACTGCTGGGCGTCCTTCTGGCCGAAGTAGGCGAAGTGCGGCTGGACGATGTTGAAGAGCTTGAGGACGACAGTGGCGACGCCGCGGAAGTGGCCGGGGCGGAACTCGCCTTCGAAGGGCACGCCGACGCGCCCGACCTCGGCGAAGGTTTGGAAGCCGTCGGGGTACATCTCTTCGACCGGGGGAACGAAGAGCAGGTCGGCGCCTTCATGGAGGAGAAGCTGCGAGTCGCGCTCGAGGTCGCGCGGATACTTGAGGTAGTCCTCGTGGGGGCCGAACTGGGCGGGGTTGACGAAGATGGAGACGACGGTGACGTCGGTCTCCTGTTTGGAGCGCCGCACGAGAGAGAGATGGCCTTCGTGCAGCGAGCCCATGGTGGGCACGAAGCCGATGCGGCGCCCGAGGCCGCGCAGGCCGGCGACCGCCACCTGCACTTCGGCAACCGTGGTGAGGGTCTTCACTTCACCTGACCGCCATCAATGGCGGCGAGGAAATCAATCGGAGGAGCCTTTGCGCCCAATTGCCGAAGCAAAGTTGTGATCTGGCCGCGATGGTAGGTCTGGTGATTGACGATGTGCACAAGAGTCTGCCACAGGGGATAGGTCCAACGCTCGCCGGCGATGTTGACGTAGCTCAGCGGCTGCACCAGCTTTTCGGGTGTTAGTCCCGCCAGGTAATTCCGCACGCCACGCTCCACTTCGCCCCAGCGCTGCTCCACTGCCGCAAGCGAGGGGAAGGTTGCAGCCGCTACCACCTTGGCGTCCTCGAGGGTGGGTGAATGACCCTTCCAGCGTTCCAACCACACCCATTCCGCGGCCACCAAGTGCGCCAGAGTGTCGCGCAGGGAAGAAAAGCTACTCCC
>JAXIPK010000089.1:0-8882 GCA_045402975.1 Acidobacteriota bacterium | reverse complement strand
CCGCCGCACGGGCTTCTACCTGCGGGTGCTGCGCGAAGGTGAGGTGGGCGCGGGCGACGCCATCGAGCTTCTAGGCCGGGACCCGGGGAACGTCACCGTGGCCGACATCACCCGCCTCTACGCTTTTGAGAAAGACAACCGCGAGCTGATTCAGCGCGCCATTGCGGTGTCGGCGCTGCCCGCAAGCTGGCGCGACTACTTCCGCGAAAAAACCGCCGGCCCCGCCGGCTGACCTTCCGCCAGCACCCTATTTCTTTCTGTCAATTCCGGCTGAAAAGTGAGGTGCGACGACGGCGCGCTCGACCGAGCCGGCGCCGATGAGACGCTTGCCGACACGCGCTTCGACCTCAAACACGTAGCGCAGGCGGCCGGAGTTTCTCGGCTTGTAGGCGCGCGCGAAAGTGGCGATGACGCGCAGCTTTTCGCCGACGGTTGCCGGAGCGACGTGGCTGACGTTGATGTGCGTGCCGACCGAGATGGCGCCTTGGGGGAGAAACGGCTGCAGCAGCAGCGCGGCGGCGACTTCCATCTGGCCGATCATCGAGGGCGTGGAAACGACGGGCGGGAGGCGCCGGTCGTAATGCGCAATGGTGCGGCGGAACTCCACCGGCCGCACCAGCGTCTTCTTCAATCCCTTCCGCGGATTCCTTCGCGCTTCGTTCATTTTCGCCTTTCTTGCCTCAGGATTTGGCCTGCTGGAAAGCGTCACGGGCGGCGGCGAGCGTGTGCTCGATGTCTTCCTCAGTGTGCACCAGCGAGACGAAGGCGGCCTCGAACTGCGCCGGCGGCCAGTAGACTTCACGCTCGAGCAGGGCGCGGTGGAAACGCGCGAAGGCTGCGGTGTCCGAGCGCTTGGCGGAAGTGTAGTCGGTGACCGGCTTCCGGCTGAAGAAGACAGTGAGCACCGAGCCGCAGCGGTTGACCTGTACCGGAACGCCGGCTTCGGCGGCCGCCTGCGCCAGCCCGTCGCCGAGCTTCGCGCCCAGCGCCTCGAGCCGCGCATAGGTTCCTTCTTCTTTGAGCAGGCGCAGCGCCGCGAGACCCGCGCTGACGGCGAGCGGATTCCCCGACAGCGTGCCGGCCTGATAGACCGGGCCGTCGGGCGCAATCATCGCCATCAACTTGGCCAGGCCGCCGTAGGCGCCGACCGGCAGGCCGCCGCCGATGATTTTTCCCAGCGTGGTCAGGTCGGCGCGCACGCCGAAGCGCTCCTGGGCGCCGCCGTAGGCGATGCGGAAGCCGGTGATGACTTCGTCGAAGATGAGCAGGGCGCCGTACTTCTCCGTCTGCTCGCGGAGGGTTTGCAAAAAACCGCTCGCCGGCAGCACGCAGCCCATGTTGCCCGCCACGGGCTCGACGATGACGGCGCCGATGTCGCGCCCGCGCGCCTGGAACAGCCTCTCGATCGACATGCGGTCGTTGTAGGGCAGCACGCGGGTGTAGTGGACGAACTCTTCCAGCACGCCGGCGGAGTCAGGAAGGTTGAAGGTCGCCAGGCCCGAGCCGGCGCGCGAGAGCAGGCTATCGACGTGCCCGTGGTAGCAGCCCTCAAACTTGACGATGACCTTGCGCCCCGTCGCCGCCCGCGCCAGCCGGATGGCGGACATCGTCGCCTCGGTGCCGGAGTTCACCAGGCGCAGTTTCTGGATGGAGGGAAAGGCGTCGACGATTTCCTCCGCCATCTCGACTTCGAGCGGGGTGGGGGCGCCGAAGCTGGTGCCGTGGCGCGCGGCCTGCTCGATGGCGGCGACCACCTGCGGGTGAGCGTGGCCGAGAATCAGCGGGCCCCAGGAGCCGACATAATCAATGTAGCCGCGGCCGTCTACGTCGAGCAGACGCGCGCCGCTGCCCTGGGCGATGAAGGGCGGCTCGCCGTTGACGGCGAGGAAAGCGCGCACCGGAGAGTTGACTCCGCCCGGGATGCGACGCCGGGCGCGCTCCAGCCACTGCTTGGATTTTTCGCCCATGGGTTGCTAGCTGCTTTCTGTCGCGGGCCACAGCATCCGCAGGACGCGCCACTTGAGCCCGCGGTAGGACTGTGTACCAGCAAAAAGGTCGTCGAGCAACCGACGGAAGCGCGGCGAGCGGCCGGCGGCGTCAATCATGCGGTCGGTGGTGCTGCGGCGGTGCCAGCGGCCGCGATAGAACGTCTGCTGCCAGCGGGCGGCGGAGCGCAACTCGGCGGCGAAGTCGCGTTGGACGCGTTGCGGATAAGTTTCCGGTGCGCCGGCTATGAGGGCTTCGGCCAGCAGCTCGCCGGAGCGCAGGGCATAGTAGATGCCTTCGCCGGTGATGGGGTCCACCAATCCGGCCGCATCGCCGATGCGCGCCCAGCGCCGGCCGGCCAGCGCCAGCCGCTTCCAGCTCGGCCGCGCCAGCGAGGGCAGCAGATGCGAGTAGAAAGTTCCGCCGCTGGCAGAGATCTTTTCCGACTCGAGAAAGCGGTGCAGCTTTTCTTTCAGCGCGGCGCTGGAGTTCTGCTCCATCTTGCCGCAGATGCCGACGCCGAGATGGTCGGGGCGGGGGAACGACCACAAGTAGCCTTCGAAGTTGTGCAGGAATTGGACGCGGATGCGATCGTCTTCGCCAGCGAGGTAGTAACCGGCGGTCAGCTCCAGGTCGCGAGGCGCGGGTTTCCACTCAGCCGCGCTCTCGCCGTTGTCGAGCCGCAGCGCGTTGCGGGCACCGGTAGCGACGATCAGGAAGTCGGCGTCGAACTCATCGTCTGTGGTGCGGAGCCGCGCGCGGCCGTTCAGGTTTCCCGCCAGGGCGCGCTGGCGGACGACAGTGCAGCCGGCTTGCGCGGCGCGCCGCAGGAGAAAACTGTTCAGTGTGGCGCGGGAGTAGATGGCCAGCGGCCGGGAGAGCTCGAGCCCGACGCGGCGTCCATCGGCGGCGATGAGCTCGGCCTTGCGGATGAGCTTCTTCTCCACGCCGCCTTCGAGCAGAAAGGGGTAGCGCTGGAGCGTTTTCCAGGTGACGCCGCCGCCGCAGGGTTTTTCCCAGCCGGGGCGCTCTTCGAAAACAGTCACAGAGAAGCCCGCGCGGGCGAGGCGCTCTGCGCAAAGCGCACCCGCCGGCCCGCCTCCGGCGATAAGAACTCTCATGATTGCAGCCATGACAACGAGCCAGTATAGCACCGGCCTTTTGCTGTGTAGTCAGCGGAGGGGGAAGAAGGCGGCGAAGAACCAGGCGAGGAGCAGCGTTTTCAGCACGGCGCAGGCGCAGGCGCTGTGAAGGGAGCGGTAGAGAGTTTCAGCAAAGTAGTACTCGAGGAGCGAGAGCAGAAACAGCGGCAGGGCGTGGAGCACGATCATTCCCTGGCCGCTGCCCAGAAGGAGAATGTCGTAGGCAACGGAGGCAAGCAGGGCCAGCCGCCAGAGAACGAACGCGGTCAGCGGGCTGTGGCCGCGATGCTTGGAAAAAGTCCGCCGCAGGAGCTCTTCGCCCAGAGCGAAGGGGAACAGCAGCGGGAGCAACGGGAGGAAGCGGAGCCAGCGGGTGGAGGTCGGCCAAAGATCGAAGAGCTGCCAGGTAACGAAGCCGCCGCCGGCGCCGGCGACCACGTAGGCGGCGAGCAGGACTCCGACCAGAAGATTGGCGCGGAGTTCGCGAGTGTCGCGCACCCAGGGCAGCAGGCGCAGCGCCGGCAGCAGCCACAGCGTCGAGAGCAGCATCGTCGAGACGAGGTAGTCGCCATCGGCAAGATTCAGGAAGCGCAGCGGAACGCCCCATTCGAGCCAATCGAACAAGCTCAACGTCGAGACCGAGGCCAGGCCAGCCAGCAGTGCGTAGCCGCCGAGGTGCACCGGCGACCAAGAGGAAATCCTCGACTCGGCGACCACTTCTCCGAGCGGCTCCTGCGCCAACCACCATCCCGCCAGACCGGCGAGCGGGAAGAACAGCGCGACCAGAAAGAACGCGGCGGCGAGTTCCAGCGCCAGAAGTTTTTCATTGAGCCAGGCCGGAATCGCGAGGCGCGCGCCGGGGACGGCGCGATTGGCCCACTCCACGATGGCCTGCTGGACGCCGGAGCTGTAAGGAAGAGTCGAGTGCGTGCAGAAGAATTCGCGGCGGGCGCTGCCGCGCCCCGCCTGGGCGAACATCGAGTCGGCGGCATCGCGCAGCGGGGGAATCTCCAAGCGCGCTGTGATGAGAAGCAGACGAGCCGGCCGGCCGGGCTGCACCGGCCGCTCGAGACCGGCGAGTGAGACGGTAGCCGCCGGCGCAAGGCGGCGGGCAACATCAATCGCCACGCCGCCGCCGAGCGAATGGCCGATGACGACCAGCCGATCGTGGCTCAGAGGATGAACAACTGCGAGCGTGGCTCGCGTTTCATTCGGAGTCGCCATGTCGGACTGGGGCCCATCGGGAGGATAGGGCGAGGAGAGCGCGTTGCTGTCGCCACGGCCGGGGAGGTCGACGAGGTACACGTCGCCTCCGGCGGCGGCCAGCACTTGGCCGAGATGGAGCAACTGGCGGCGGTTGGCGGCGTAGCCGTGCAGAAGGAGGAATTGCGGCGCGTTCGGCCGCGCCGCGCGAAGGCGCACGCGCTCGACCGGCGTGCCGTCAACGTCGAACCGCTCGATTTCCAACGGCTGGCGCAACCAAACCAGGCCGGCGATGGACGCGGCGGCGCCGATGAAGAACGCAAGCAGCAGCCCCAGAAGTGGCCAAGGACGGCCCCGGCGGGCGGGCTCGGCGGCCATGTTAGTACCGTTCCAACTTTCTTTCATCTAAGATAGACGATGCGATTGGTGAGTTTCTGTGCTGTTGAGCTGCCGTCGATAATTGCAACGAGTTGGAACGGCATGAGAATCGCTGGATGCGGTCACAGTAAGACGCGAGCCTCAAGTGAGCGCTGAAAAAATACTTTCGCGCAACGCGCTGATTATCCGCCGCCGGCAATGGAAAGACAACGGCCAGCGCGTGGTGTTTACCAACGGCTGCTTTGACCTGCTGCATCGCGGGCACGTGCGCCTGCTCGAGCAGGCACGCGCCGAGGGCGACGTGCTGGTGGTGGGGCTGAACAGCGATGCGTCGGTGGAGCGCCTCAAAGGCGCGGGGCGCCCGCTAGTGCCGCAGAGCGACCGCGCCGCAGTGCTGGCGGCGCTCGAGTGCGTGGATGCGGCAACGGTTTTTGAGGAAGACACGCCGCGCGAGTTGATTGTTGCCTTGCAGCCGGATGTGCTGGTCAAGGGCGGCGACTGGGCCCCGGACAAGATCGTCGGCCGCGCAGACGTCGAAGCCTCCGGCGGCCGCGTGGTGGTCGTGCCGTACCTCGAGGGATATTCGACCAGCGCACTGATTGCGAAGTTGGCGAACAAAAAATGATTCTCCCTTTCGTTGAACAGGCGGTTCGGCCGCTGGAGGAAAGCGCGGCTTTGCAGGCCGCGCTGCGCGCGCTCGAAGGTCAGCCCGCGAGCGAAGTGACGCTGGCGGGGCTGACGGATACTGCCAAGCTGCTGGCGACGGCGCTGGCGGCGCGCGCGCTGGGGCGGCCGCTGTTCTTCGTCACTTCCTCGAACCGACGCGCCGAAGAGTTGGCGGCACCGCTGCGTTTCTTCTACAGCGTGCTGACTGGGCGGCCGGAATCGGCGGTGGCGCTGCTGCCAGCCTACGACGTCTCACCCTATCGCGGACAGTCACCGCACCCGGAGATTGCGGCCGAGCGCGCGCAAGCGCTGTGGCGGCTGGCGACCGGCGAGACCGATCTGGCGGTGGTGGCGCTGCCGGCGGCGCTGGGTCGGCTGGCGCCGCGCGAGCTTTACGCCCACCTCGGCCGAACCGTGCATCCGGGGGAAACGCTGGAGCGCGACGAGCTGGTCGCTCACCTCGAAAGCGTCGGCTACGAGCGCCGCGAGCCGGTGGAAAGCCCGGGCGAGTTCTCGGTGCGCGGCGGCATCGTGGATATTTTTCCGCCGGAGGGGCACGCGCTGCGCCTGGAGTTTTTCGGCGACACGCTGGAAGAGCTGCGCGAGTTCGACCCGGCCACGCAGCGCTCGACCTCGCCGCTCACCTCCGCCACGCTGGCGCCGCTGATCGAAGTCCCGGCCACTTCGGAACGCCTGCGGCGGTTGTGGGCACTGCGCGAAGGGCAGGAGCCCGAAGGAGAGGTAAACGCTTTTCCCGGCTGGGAGTTTCTGGTGCCGTTCATCGAGGGCCTGGGCGGCACGCTGCTGGAGCTGGCGCCGCGGGCGCTGGTGGCGCTGGATGAGCCGCGCGGGCTGCGCGAAGAAGCGCTGAAGCTCTGGTCGCGGTTGGAAGAAGACTACGTGGCGCGACGCCTGGAGCCGGGCCCGGCGCCAGCGCCCGGCGAGCTCTATCTGCGCTGGCAGGCCTTTGAAGCGGCCGCCGCCTCACGCCCACGCCTGCACCTGGAAGAGTTAGCGCTCGAGATTTCCGGCGCCGACCACTTCGCCCTGCTCTCTCAACCGACGGCCCGCTACCGCGGCGCGGTGCGGGCGTTCGCCGATGAAGTGCGCGGGCGGCTGCGCCGGGGCGGGCCGGTGGTGTCGGCCAGCGCGACGACGGGCGAAATGGAGCGCATGGCGGAAATTCTGAGCGAGTACGAGATTCCGTATCGTTTCGGGATGCCCGCCGCGGCGGGCGGCCAGCGCGCTGGACTGGTGGAAGAAAAAGGGGCGCTGGGGAATTCCGAGAGCTCGGGACAAGCAGTGGTGTTGGTGCGCGGCGCGCTGCCGGAAGGCGTCAGCTTTCCAGAGCTTCCGCTTACGCTGTTCGGCAACTTTGATCTCTTCGAAGCGGCGCCTGCCGCTGCGCCGGCCGCGGCGAAGTCGAAAGCCGCGGCGTTCGCCGCCGACATCGCCACGTTGGAGGAAGGCGATCTGGTAGTGCACGTCGATCACGGCATCGGCGAGTTCGCCGGGCTGAAGCAGCTCACCCACGCCGGACTGACGGAAGAATTCTTCCGGATCAACTACCTGGGCGGCGACCGCCTCTACGTGCCGCTGGCCCGGCTCGACCTGGTGCAGAAGTACCGCGGCCTGGGCGGGGCGCGGCCGCAGCTCGACAAGCTGGGCGGGGTGACGTGGGAGCGGCGCCGGGTGCGCGCCGCCCGCGCCGTGCGCGCCATGGCGGGCGACCTGTTGCGGCTCTACGCTGCCCGCGCCACCGTTCCGGGGCATGCCTTCGGCGCCGACACGCCGTGGCAGCGCGAGTTCGAGGATTCGTTCGAGTGGGAAGAGACGCTCGACCAGCGCGCAGCCGCGGACGACGCCAAGCGCGACATGGAGCGGCCGCACCCGATGGACCGGCTGCTGGTGGGCGATGTCGGGTTCGGGAAGACGGAGGTGGCGCTGCGCGCCGTCTTCAAGGCGATTTGCGGGGCGAAGCAGGCGGCGGTGCTGGCGCCGACGACGGTGCTGGCCTTCCAGCACTACGAAAATTTCCGGCGGCGGCTGGCGCCCTTCCCGTTGCGGGTGGAGATGCTGAGCCGCTTCCGCACGCGGGCTGAGCAGAAGCAGATCCTGGCCGACCTGGAGGCGGGGAAGATCGACATCGTCGTGGGCACGCACAGCCTGCTGGGGCAGAGCGTGCGCTTCCACGACCTGGGGCTGCTGGTGGTGGACGAAGAGCAGCGCTTCGGCGTGCGCCACAAGGAGCGGCTGAAGCAGCTGCGCACCAACGTGGACGTGCTGACGCTGACCGCCACACCCATCCCGCGCACGCTCTCGATGGCGCTCACCGGGCTGCGCGACCTCTCGCTGATTCAAACGCCGCCGCCCGACCGGCTGGCGATTCAGACGGTGGTGGCGACGGAGAGCGAGGAGCTGGTGCGCGGCGCGGTGGAGCAGGAGCTGGCGCGCGAGGGCCAGGTCTTCTACGTCCACGACCGCATCGAGAGCATCTTCGGCGTGGCGGAGAAGCTGCACAAGCTGGCGCCGCGGGCGCGCATCGCGGTGGCGCACGGGCAGATGAAGGAGAGCCAGCTGGAGCGGGTGATGCTGAGGTTCATGCAGCACCACTATGACGTGCTGGTGACGACGAAGATCATCGAGAACGGGCTCGACATCCCGCTGTGCAACACCATCATCGTCGACCGCGCCGACCGCTTCGGGCTGGCCGAGCTCTATCAGTTGCGCGGGCGGGTGGGGCGCTCGAGCCGCCGCGCTTACGCCTACCTGTTGGTGCCGCGGGAGACGCGGCTTTCCGAGACGGCGCGCAAACGGCTGGCGGCGCTGAAGGAATTCAGCGAGCTGGGCTCGGGCTTTCGGCTGGCGGCGCTCGACCTGGAGCTGCGCGGCGCCGGCAACCTGCTGGGGGCCGAGCAGCACGGCCACGTCAACGCCATCGGCTTCGATATGTACACGCAGATGCTGGAGCGGGCGCTCGACGAGCTGCGCAGCGGGACGGCGGCGGCGCCGGAAGCGCACGTCAGCCTGAAGCTGGGGGTGGACATCCGCATTCCGGCGGACTACATCGAAGACGAGCGGCAGCGGCTGCGGATGTACCGGCGGATCGCCGATGCGGGCGACACGGCGGCGTCGCAGCGCGCCTTGCTGGCCGAGCTCGAGGACCGCTACGGGCCGCCACCGCGGCCGGTGCTCAACCTGCTGCACTACGCGGCGCTCAAAGCGGTGGCGGAGCGGCTGCTCATCGAGAGCATCGAGCATCGCCAGGGCGACGTGCTCATCCGCTTTCATCCGGAAACCCGCGTACCGCCGGAGCGCCTGGTTGGATTCGTGCGAAGCACACCGCGGGCGCGGCTCGAACCCAGTGGGCTGCTGCGGTTCCCGGTGGAGCGCGCCGGCAGCTGGCTGGAGGCGCTGAGAAAGCAATTGCTGGCCCTGGAGGCCTAAGATAGAATTTAGTTTGCACTGAAGGAGCCCCGGAATGAAGCGACTTCTCCCCCTACTGGC
>JAXIPK010000292.1:0-1850 GCA_045402975.1 Acidobacteriota bacterium | reverse complement strand
CTTTCTTTTCGACTCCTACCAGCTCTTCGAGGCGCGTGCCGCCGGCGCCGATGCCTTCCTCCTCATCGCTGCGATTCTGTCGGCCTCGGAGCTGCGCCAACTCATCACTCTGGGCCAGCAGCTCGGCATGAGCGCGCTGGTCGAAGTCCACACCCGCGAAGAGCTGGAGCGCGCCCTGGAGGCCGGAGCCGAAATCATCGGCGTGAACAACCGCAACCTCCGTAACTTTTCGGTGGAACTCAATACTTCGCTGGAGCTCATCGAAGCCATGCCCGAGTCCTGCCTCGCCGTCAGCGAGAGCGGCCTGCGCTCCCACGCCGACTTGCAACGACTCCGCGCCGCAGGTTTCGATGCCTTCCTCATCGGCGAGCATCTGATGCAGGCGGACGACCCGGCGGCGGCGCTGAAACAACTGCGCACGGGGGAGGCGTAGATGATTCGCGTCAAGGTCTGCGGCATCACCACCCTCGACGACGCTCTGGTCGCCGCGGCCGCCGGCGCTGACGCGCTCGGCTTCAACTTCTGGCCGCAAAGCCCGCGCTACCTCGAGCCCGCCCGCGCTGCGGAGATCATCGCCCTGCTCCCTCCCTTCGTAACGCCGGTCGGCGTGTTTGTAGACACGGCGCCGCGCGCCATCGAGCGCATCGCCAAAGCGGCCCGCGTGCGCGCCCTCCAGTTGCACGGCGAAGAGCAGCCGCCGGACGTGGACGCGCTTGCCGCCAAAGGACACAAGGTCGTGAAGGCCTTTCGCGTCGGACGCACGTTTCGCGCCGCGGAGCTCAAGAACTTCACCAGCGCCGCCGCCTTCCTGCTCGACTCCGATGTCAAGGGCAAGCGCGGCGGCACCGGCAAAAGTTTCGACTGGCGCAAAGCCCGCGCCGCCAACCGCCACGGGCGCATCCTGCTCGCCGGCGGGCTCACCGCCGAGAACGTCGCCGAAGCCATCCAGCAGGCGCAGCCCTACGGCGTCGATGTTTGCAGCAGCGTCGAGAGCAAGCCCGGCGTCAAAGACCACGCCCTGCTCCGCGCCTTCATTCGCGCCGCCAAAGCGGCGCCCACTTCGTAGGCCGGCAGGAGCGCTCCGGACGTGACACGCAGGTACGCGATGAAGCTCCCCGACGCCCGCGGCCACTTCGGCCCCTTCGGTGGCCGTTTTGTCCCCGAGACGCTGATGGCGCCGCTCGAAGAGCTGGAGCGCGCCGCCCGCCGCGCTCGCCGCGACCACCGCTTCTCGCTCGAGCTCGACCGCCTGCTGAGGGACTTTGCCGGCCGTCCCACGCCTCTCTATTTCGCCGAGCGCTTGAGCCGCCTCCTCGGCCCGCGCATCTACCTCAAGCGTGAAGACCTGCTCCATACCGGCGCCCACAAGATCAATAACTGTCTCGGCCAGGGACTGCTCGCCGTGCGCATGGGCAAGCGGCGGCTCATTGCCGAAACCGGCGCTGGCCAGCACGGCGTCGCCACCGCCACCGTCGCCGCCCACCTCGGCCTCACCTGCACCGTCTACATGGGCGAAGAAGACATGGCCCGCCAGCGCCTGAACGTGACCCGCATGAAAATGCTCGGCGCCGAAGTCATCGGCGTCGCCAGCGGCAGCCGCACCCTCAAGGACGCCATCAACGAAGCCATGCGCGACTGGGTCACCAACGTCGAGTCCTCCTACTACCTGCTCGGCTCGGTCTGCGGCCCGCATCCCTATCCGCAGATGGTCCGCGATTTTCAGAGCGTCATCGGACGTGAGGCTCGCGCGCAAATTCTCCGCGCCGAAAAGCGCTTGCCCGACTACCTCTTCGCTTGCGTTGGCGGCGGCTCCAACGCCATCGGGCTGTTCTACGAGTTTCTCCGCGACC
>JAXIPK010000355.1:0-16361 GCA_045402975.1 Acidobacteriota bacterium | reverse complement strand
GGGTGCGGAGGAGTGCCGGAGCGGTTGAACGGGGCCGCCTTGAAAGCGGCTAGCCCGCCAAAACGGGCTCGGGGGTTCGAATCCCTCCTCCTCCGCCAGCTTTCCATGTTCACTGTCTACGTCCTTCGAAGCGAATCAACTTGCAAGCGCTACGTTGGCTCCACACACGACCTACCAGCCCGTATCAAGCAGCACAACGGTGGCAAGGTCCGCGCTACTAAGGGTGGAGTCCTTGGAGATTGGTCTACATGGAGACTTACCCGACCAATAGCGAAGCACGGAAGCGGGAGTTCTCTCTCAAGAGCGGCCAGGGCAGGAAAGAATTAGACCGGATCTTGGCGAAAGGGGGTTCTGCGCCCTAGGCGCACCCGCCTCGGGCGGGGAATCCCTCCTCCTCCGCCATCCCAAGGGTCTTTCTTAGACGCACGAGTCCACGCCGACTGGGATCAGCCGGCGTGGGCGTCGTTTCGCTCCAACTCGTGCTTACTGGCTGCGGCCGACCTGGGCGCTGTCGAGGATGACGATTTCCACGCGGCGGTTCTTCTGCCGTCCCATGGGGTCGTCGCTGCCGTCGGGTTTGGTGTTGGCGGCTATCGGCTTGGTCTCCCCGAAACCCTGCGAGGTAACAAGGTCCCCGGAGAGCCCGTTGGCTACCAGATAGTCACGTACGCTCTGCGCGCGGCTCTCGGAGAGCTGCTGATTGTACTCCTCCGTGCCGATACTGTCGGCATGGCCTTCGACGCTCAAACGAGCGTCCTGGGTCACCAGCAGGATGCCCGACAGCTTGCTGAGGACTTCGCGGGCTTCAGGGCGCAAGGTGGCGCGGTTGAAATCGAACAGGATGTCGGGGAGGTTCACGATCAAGCCTCGAGCCGTCATCCGGATTTCCACCACGGTGCCCAGCGCCTGTTGCAAACGGGACTGGAGTTCGGCGCGCTCCCGCTGAGCGCGTTCCGCATCCGTCTCAGCCTTTCGGGCCTGTTGTTCCGCCTGAGCGGCGCGCTGCTGCGCGTCCTCCTTGGCTCGCGCCTCCATCTGCGCGCGGAGCCGTTCCTGTTCCGCCTGGAGCCGGCTTCGATCAGCCTCAGACTGCGCCTCTCGAGCGCTCTTCTCCAGCTTGGCGGTCTGGTCCGCGCCGGCCTTGCGCTCGGCATCCAGCGCGGCCTGGGCCGACCGGTCTTCAGCCAGCTTCTGGGCCTCTACCGCCAGCCGCACGGCTTCGCGCCCGGATTCGCTTACCACGGTGCGGCCGCTGCGCGCTTCCAGGGCATCCCCGGTGCGGTTCAGCGCCTCGCGTGCCCGGGCAAGCTCTTGGGGGGCGAACTCGGCGGCGCCGGCCCGTTCAGCCAGCTCCACCGCCGTGCGCGCCTGCCGCAATTCCACGCGCACTTCGCCCTTCGCTTCCGGCTCCCGAACCAGCGTCTCCTGCGAATAGTTGTAGACGCCCTCGTATCCGCGGTACTCGATCTGAGACGTCTTGATCGGAGCCATGTCCCGGGTTGGACGCGTGTTCTCCAATACCACGAACCGGCTCGGCGTCCTCACCAGGAAGTGGGGTTCGGCGGTGACGAACATGCCGAAGGTTTCGAGCGGGGTGGAGACATTCAGCTTGCTGCGGTTGCCCTCCAGAATGAACTCGCCCGCGTTGTCCACATGCCCTTCGGGGGAGGCAATCCAGAGGACGTAGCAGTTGTAGTCGCCGCCGAAATAGTAAGCCGGCTTCATTTCATCCAGCTCAATTTCGATTTCAGTGGCGCCCTTCTTGGTTTCGACCTTGGCTTCTCCGCTGGCCTGGGGCAAGCGCTCGGTTCCGCGGAACTTGACGCTGAGGGTTGTACCTTCGGGGTACGTCAGCCCCAGGCTGTGACGCACCTCCGTGATCGGCTTGACGACTTGCACCTGCTCCTGCGCGACGCCGGAGACGCCGGGGACAAACCCGAACAGCATCCCCGCCAGCGCACAGAGAGCACCAAGACTCCTTTTCTTTCTCATGATGACCTTCCTTCCTACTAAGAATGAATAAATAACAACAGTTTATTTAGATGCGAGGTTCAACAAGCGGAGATGTCGTGGGAATTTCAGCCTGGCAATGGCGTGAAGTTGGGTGACGAACCGCTCAGAGGGTGCGGTGTTTCTTCTCGCGCAAGGAAGTTCCGTAGTCGCGCCCGCCGAAGGTTACACCGGGAACAATGGTACCCACGGTTTCCACTTCCGCGCCCTGGCGCGGCACGCCGGTGGACTCCACCAGAACCCACAGACGGCCGGTGTTGTCGTCAATCTCGTAGATGCCTTGACCGAGGGCGCCGAAGGCCTGCGTAACCTTGCCGCGCAACGACACTTCCTTGTTTTCGTAGCGTGCCGGGTCCTTCTTGATGTCAGCAATAGTGGTCTTCTTCGGGCAGCCCGTCAGAACCACCGCCAACAACGGCAGGAGCAGAAGGCTCGCCAGCTTGCGTGTTGCGGTCATGTCGCGCCTCCGGGCGTTCTTTCCCATTCCTACGATATCCAATACGCCATTCGGGGTTGCTCTGCAAGCGAAACCGTCCGGGCAACCCCTGCGCGGCTGGGGGAGTCGAAGCTAGTTGGAACCTCTGCGTATTTGCACTCATAGGAGAATCCTAGAATCGCAGAGGAAAGGAGAGAGGCCATGAAAGCCAAACTCTGGATTCCTGTAGTGGTGCTGGTCGCCGGTCTGGCCTTCGGGCTGGGCTGGTGGTATCGCAGCCAGTCCGCCACGGCGGACGAGGTAGCGGTGCTCGAGCCGGCCGCGGCGCCGGCGTATGCGGCCCCGGTGGCGGCGCCCACGCGGTCGACCCCGCGGCGCACAACCGCGGCTGCCAGCTCGCAACCGGCTGCTCCCACAACTTCCACGCAGGCGGTTGAAGTAGCGTCGGCGGCGCCCGCGGCCCCAGCGATGACGGCCTACGCGCCGCAGCGTCTGACCGTGGCGGAAGGCACGAAGATCGTCTTCACGCTGAACAACAGCCTGAGCTCGAAGTCGAACCGCGAAGGCGACCCCTTCAGCGGCGTGGTGAGCCGCTCGGTGCGCGTGGGTGACGAGGTGGTCATCCCCGAAGGCAGCGTGGTACGCGGCCAGGTCTCGCACGTGCAGCGCCCGGGACGAGTGAAGGGCCGCGGTGAGCTCGGCCTGCGCTTCGACCGGCTGGAAATCCCTGGCGGCGAAACCTATGACCTTTCCGCCTCGCTCACCACCTTGGAAGATGAAAAGGAAACCGTGAACGAAGAAGGCCAGGTGAAGGGCGAAGGCTCGAAGAAGCGTGACGCGGCCACCATCGGCGCCGGCGCCGGCATCGGCGCAGTGATTGGCGCCATCGCCGGCGGCGGCAAGGGCGCAGCCATCGGCGCGGGTGGCGGCGCGGCAGCGGGCACCGGCCTGGTGCTGCTGACGCGCGGCAAGGACGTCGAGCTCAAGCGCGGTTCCACCGTGGCCATCCAGCTCGACCGTCCGCTGACCATCACGGCCAAGTAGTTCGCAAACAACACACCTGACGATGAGCCGGCCTTCGGGCCGGCTCATCTCTTTTGATGGCACCAAGGTACTAGCATCCAAACCGGCCGGCGCCCCATCGTAGCGAGTAGAGGGGGCAGCGATGACGATCCGGTGGGGACGTCAAGCAGACCAGCGCGGCTGGGTGGTTCCGCCCGCCGCGGCCTTCGGCGCGATTGTAGTGCTCGCCGGCCTGCTCGTGCCCGCTGCCGCGACGCCACCGGCGGCTCTGCTGGAAGCGCAGGAAGAGCTGGAGCAAACGCAAGCCGAGCTCGCCCGCCTGAGCGAAGAAAACGAGCGGTTGTCCGCGGCGCTGGCCGAGCCGGACCCCAACGAAATCTACCTCATCGTCGACACACAATCGCAGCGGCTCTACGTCTTCCGCGGCTCGACCCTGCTGCGCGAAGCGGTGGTCTCGACCGGTTCCGGCAAAGTGTTGACCGTGCCGGCGGAAGACCGCTGGTGGGTGTTTGAAACGCCGCGCGGTGTGCGTCGCGTGCAGAAG
This sequence comes from Acidobacteriota bacterium, assembly GCA_045402975.1. Classification (GTDB taxonomy): domain Bacteria; phylum Acidobacteriota; class Terriglobia; order Acidiferrales; family 2-02-FULL-67-57; genus JACPRL01. Next base: position 12,348 of record JAXIPK010000355.1, on the reverse strand, counting down.
AAGATCAAGAGCCCGGTGTGGTTCAAGCCCGACTGGGCGTTCATCGAGGAAGGTCAACCGGTGCCGCCGCCGCGCGACCCGTCGCGCGTGGTGCGCGGCATCCTGGGGGCGTACGCCCTCGACCTCGGCGACAGCATCAAGATCCACGGCACCAAGGAAACCGACCGGCTGGGCGAGCCCGTCTCCCACGGCTGCGTGCGCGTGGGCGATGAGGACCTTGAGTTCGTCTACGAGAACACCGCCGAAGGCACGCGGGTCTTCCTCTACTAAGTACCGAGTACCAAGTACACAGTGCACGTTGCGCGTTGTACACTGCCACGGTGCGTTCGCGATCCCTGCTGATTGTTGCGCTGGTTCTGTTGGTGGGGGCTGTGTCGTTCTTCCTCTGGCAGCAGGCGCGCTGGGAGCAGCGCCGCCAGGCGCTCGAGGCCGAGCGCGCGAAGCTCGAGGCGCAGGTGGCGGAGCTCAAGCTCCAGCAGGAGCTACTGCGCGAGCTGAAGGTGCTCTCAGAAAAGCCTGAGTTCTACGTTGTGGTTCTCAGTGGCGCACGCGAGGCGCACCTGCGCCTGCAGGACCGTTCGCTGCGCCTCATCCCGCTCGAGGCGTCGTCGCGGCTGCCGGCACCGGGCCGCTATCCGTTGCAGCGAGTCGCACCGGAGTCGCTGGACTGGAACGGCGTGGCTGTCGTCGCCACCGGCGGCGAGAGTTGCCCCGCGGCGGCGCGCGCCTGCCTCAAGATGGCCGTTGAGGACTTCGTCACGCTGAGCCAGCTCAAGCCCGGTTCGGTGCTGCTGGTCCTTCCCTAACAACCTCAGCGCAGTCTCTTGCGGAAGGGCACGGCTTCAGCCGTGCCGATTAGAGCAGAAAACGCTTTCACTCCTCACTGCCGTAGGCTGACGCGGAGGGCGCAGCCCGCAGCGTCAATCAATCAGTAATGGCAATCACCGCGGCCGCAGTTTGGCCGCTTCTCGGCGGTAGAGGTCCACCGCGTCGCGGAGAATCTTGACCGCCACGTCGGGCCCGAGAAACTCTTCCACGATCACCTTCTTGTGCTCCAGCACCTTGTACTCTTCGAAGAAGTGGCGGATCTGGTGCTCGAGGTGCGGCGGCAGCTCTTTCATATCGGTGTAGTGAGCCACTTCGGGGTCGTCGAGGTGGACGGCGATGAGCTTGTCGTCCTTCTTGCCGCTGTCTTCCATGCGCATCACGCCGATGGCGCGGGCGCGCACGATGGAGAGCGGCTCGACCGGCTCGGTGTTGAGCACCAGAGCGTCGAGCGGGTCGTTGTCGTCGCAGTAGGTCTGCGGGATGAAGCCGTAGTTGGCGGGGTAGATGACCGAGCTGTAGAGGATGCGGTCGACGCGCAGGATGCCGGTGGGCTTGTCGAGCTCGTACTTCACCTTCGAGCCCTTGGTCACCTCGACGATGACGTTGAAGCTCGCCTGGCTCTCGTCGCAATAGGTCGGCACATCGTGCCACGCATGCAGCATCGCCCCTCCCGTTCCGCTGTAACGAAGCGCAAGTATAATGCGTCTTTCTCAACATGAAGCCGCACAATACAGAAAAGAGTTCCATGATGCTGGCCCTGGCGCTGCTGCTGTGTGCCGGGTGCAGCCGGTCGGAAGAGGCACCCGCGGCGGCGGCGGCGCAAGGCCTGCCGGCGGGGTTCAAGCTGAGCGTCTACGCCGAAGGGTTGGGGTCGGCGCGCTTCATGGCGTTTGGCCCGGATGGAACACTCTACGTCGGGACCAACGAGCGCAAGGGGAACGTCTGGGCGGTCGTGGACAAGAATCGCGACGGGCGCGCGGACGAAACCATTGTTTTCGCCGACGGGTTGGGCGCGCCGCACAGCGTCGCTTGGCGTGACGGCTGGCTTTACGTCGGCGAAAGCAACCGCGTCATCCGCCTGCGCGATACCAACGGCGACCTGAAAGCCGATCAAACCGAAGTCGTCGTGCCAAACCTGCCCGCCTGGGGGATGCATTTCACCCGCACGGTCGGCTTCGGCCCCGATGGCGCGCTCTACGTTTCGGTCGGCTCGGACTGCAATGCCTGTGAGGACGAGCCGCGCCGCGCCACGATTCTTCGCTTCAACCCGGATGGTTCAGGAATGGAGATTTACGCCCGCGGGCTGCGCAACGCCGTGGGGTTTACCTGGAACCCGGACACCAAAGAAATGTGGGCCACCGACAACGGGCGTGACTGGCTGGGCGACAACCTGCCGCCAGAGGACTTGAACCTCGTCCAGCGCGGCGGCGACTACGGCTGGCCCTACTGCTACGGCCAGCGCATCCCCGACTCGGAGCTGGGCTCGCCGGAGCGCTGCGCCAGGACGCTGCCCAGCACCTTCGAGATGCCGGCGCACTCCGCCCCGCTCGGGCTGGCGTTCTACACCGGCTCGATGTTTCCGGCGGAGTACCGCGGCGACCTCTTCATTGCGTTTCACGGCTCATGGAACCGCTCCGTGCCCACAGGATACAAAGTGGTGCGGGTGCGCTTCAAGAACGGCAAGCCGGTGGCGATGGAGGACTTCGTCGACGTGTGGTTCAAGGGCGGCCGCGCGCAGCACCGGCCGGTTGACGTCGCCGTCGGGCCCGACGGGGCGCTCTACATCTCCGACGACCGCGGCGGGACCATCTTCCGCGTGACCTACCAGAAGTAAACGGCCCAATCCCCGAGCCCCCTGGCACCGGCCTGGGGGACCCCTTAACCCGGTGGCAGGTGCCACCGGGCTCGGTGTAAGGGGTCGAGTTACGGTGTGGCGGGTGGGGAGTCGAAGACGGCGGTATCAGCGACGACTTTCCACTGGCCGTCGGACTGCTTCTGCCAGATGGTGATGTACTTTCCGGTGCGGGTGAGCGTGTTGCCGCCGGAGTCCTTCAAGTTCAACTCAAAGGTGCCGATGGTGTAGCCGGTGCGGCCGTCGGCGGCGACCTCGACGTTGGTCGCGGTCCACTTGAGCGAGAAGCCGGGGTTGGTGAACATCCCCGACCACAGCGAGCGAATCTTCGACTTGCCCTGCAGGAGATCGGCGTCGGGCATGACGGTGTAGGCGTTGTCGGCGACAAAGGACATGAAGCGGTCGAGGTCGGGCGGCGTCTGCGACCAGGCCTGATCCGCGGCGCGCAGGGCGGCGCGCTCGGCTTCGAGGTCCACACCGCAACCCGCGAGCGAGACAGAAAGAAGGAGAGCAATGAGAGCCAGTTTTTTCATTTTCAGCCTCCAGAGTTCTTGCGAAGGACGTGTGCGTCAGTCCTGCTTCGCTCCCGGCTCGGGCGGAATCTCCACATCCCAGAAGCGGTCGACGCCGACCAGCTCGAGGCCCAGCTCGACGCGCCCGGGCTGCTCGCCGGCGCGGGCCCAGATAATCTGGGCATTGGCCTCGCGCTTGAGGCTCGGCACCTTCAAGCGCACGCGATGGCCCACCGGCAGCGCCACCGAGGTAAGCACTTCGGCGCCGTGGTCGCTCAGGATGCGCGTGCGCCCCGGAGTCTCCTGCACTTGGTCCCACTCGTCCGACCACACCAGCACCACTTCGTGGTCGTGCTCAATGCGGCCGCTGCGGCGCCGGCTGATGGGCGAAGGCGGATGGGCGGGAGGGAACTCGATGCCCCAGAACTCCTCCGTGCCCAGCAACTCGAAGGCGACGGCGCGCTTGCCGGGCGACTGCGACGCCATGGCGAACACCACCCGTGCCTGCGCCTTGCGGTTGGAGTCGGCTTCCGTCACCCAAATCAGTTGTCCTTTGATAAGGTCGGCGGACACCAGTACCAGCGAGCCGTGGCGGCTGAGGAGCTGGGTTTCGGTGGCTTCCACCTGCGGGTGGCCGTCAGCGTCCTGCCAGCTCAGGATGACGGCGACGCGCCGCAGCACGCGGCCGCTGCGACGGTTGAGCTCCGTGCCCTTGATGGGCTCGGGAATCAGCGGCGAAGGCTCTTCCTTGGCTTCGGCGGCGTACTGGGTAATCTTCTTTTCATGGGCGTCGGTCAGGCCGGTGAAGGCGATGCCCATGAAGCGGCCTTCATCTTCCCACACCACGCGGCCGGCGGCCTCGATGCGGTAGCGGTCGCTCGGAATCACAAATCGCACCACCACACTGGTGTGGATGGGAAAAGTGTCCGGGGTTTCGACCAGCATCCCGCCCAGGCTGATGTTCTTTCCCTGGCCGAGCACGCTGCGGCGCGTGCTCTGCGCTTCCACCTGAGTCAGGATGGGGACGCGGACCTGCGTGCGTTTGTTGGCCCCGTCGTCCTGCGCCGACACCCCGTCGCGCTGTTTGGGTTCGTCCGCCGCCATGGTGCAGACGGATTATACGGCATCGTCCCGCACCGGCGAGCGATTATCGTCGTCGGGTTGATTGTCGCCGCTCTAGCGCAGGGTGCGGTTCAGCTGGGCTTCCAGCGCCTGGCGGATGCGGGCCCGGCTCTCTTCAAGATGGGCGCGGTTGGTGTAGTCGAGGGTGCCGGCGCCGAGGGCGCGGTCAATCTTGCCGCCGAGCTCAACCAGGTCGGCACGGGCCAGTGTCACCGCGTCTTCCGGCGTGCCGGCCGGCGTCGCCACCACCAGTTGGATCAACTGATTCAGGTGAGCGCGCTGGAGGTTGCGGCGGAAGCTGTTGATGGCCGAGCCGGAGTCGAGCTCAGACCAGACGGCTCCGCGCACGCCGACGAACATGTCGGCCAGGGTGAAGCGCTCGGCGCCGCTCGGGAACTTGGCCTCCGCATCCTGCAAGCGGCTCAGGGTGATGGGATGGTAGAGGCGCACCAGCGGCGCCGACTGCAGGTTCAGTACCACGGCGTGCAAGGGGTAGTCGAGCCGCGGGGTGGAGAATATCTGGAAATCAAAATCCCAGAAGCGCTTCAGCGCCAGCTTGTTCAGAAGCTGCGCCTGGACCTGGAACGCATCCGGCGCCCAGACTTTGTCGGCCAGGAACTTGAGCGCCTCGCGCTGACGCGCCGCCGGCACCGGGACGAAAGGCGCACGGCCGTTGGGATCGCCGACGTGGTCGCGGTTGATGTAGAGCCCACCGACATATTTCGACGCGCCCAGGGCGGCGACGATGTACTCGCCCTGCATGCGGTTGAAGGCGCGCCGCAGGATTTCATAGTTCTCGCCCGGCTTTTCCAGTTTGGCCTCCATGTTGGCGAAGAGGTCGCGTACCAACCCGAATTGCTGGTTGAACCAGACCAGGTTGTCGGCGGCCATGTCGTTGTGCGTGGTTGACGGATCCACGGCCCGCGGCCCGAAGCCGGCGTCCTCGTCGGTGTTGTAGGGCACGAGCGGGTCGGCGACGCGGGAAGCGATCTTGCGCAGCTCCGGAGTTTCCTCCTGTGGAGTCTTGGCGCCCGGCACCGGGGTGTAGGCATACTGAATGGCCCACTCATCGTAGGTCCCAATGTTGGTCATGAAGTAATTCCCCTGCGTCTGACCCTTGGGAGCCACGTTGGCTGCGGAGTAATCCATCACCGAGGCGGTGACGCCGACCTGGTCGGTGCGCTTGCGGTCGTGGAGCTGAGCCGTGGTGTTGACCTGGCTGGCGCGGAAGTTGTGGCGCAGGCCCAAGGTGTGACCGACTTCGTGCGCCGTCAGCTCCAAAATCCACTCGCGGATGTACTGCTTTTCGCGGTCGGGCGTCATCGCGCCCTGCGCCTGCAGCGCCTCGTACCCGAAAGCCACGCGAGGCGCGGCCTGAGCGCCGTAGTTGCAGAGGCGGCTGGGGTCGCGCCGCCAGGGCAGGGCCGGCAGAGGCGCGCCCTCCATCCAAGCCTCCACGTCCTCCCAGCGCTGCACCGGCTGGACGAACTCGCGGTACTCGGCGCGCAGGAAGCGGACGATGCCGTCGCTCATGCCGATGTCGGCGTCAATCAACTGCCCGGTGAGCGGGTTGGTGTGCGAGGGGCCGATGGCGAAGCTGGCGTCATAGCCCGCGAACCAGCGGATGGTGTTGTAGCGGATGTCGGCCGGATCCCAGTCGGCGTTGTCGGGCATCTGCTTGACCACCATCGCGTTCTTGAACCCCGCCTTCTCAAAGGCGCGGTTCCACAGCAGTACACCGTCGCGGAAGTCGTCGCGGTACTCGACCGGGATCGTGTTCTCCAGCCAGAAAGTAATCGGTTCGACCGGCTCGCTCACCGCCGCTTTGGGGTCTTTCTTCACCAGTTTCCAGCGCTGCACCAGGCGAGTGTAGGGCACCTCACCAGTGCCGTTGGAGAAGTCCTCATAGACGGTCACGAAGTGGCCGACGCGGTCGTCGGCCAGCCGCGGCATGTAGTCGTTCTGCGGAATCGCCACCAGGCTGTAGCGGAAGCGGAAGTTCAGGTAGCGCGGGTCAGGCAACGCGCCGGAGACCTCCTGGGTGAACTCGGGTGAGGTGAAGCGCGCCTGCGTCCCCAGCTCCGAGTTCAGCGGGAAGCTCTTGACCATCACGAAGCCGCTGTTTTCCTTGTCGAACTGGTAGGGCGTCTTCCACACCTGCTTGAGGAACTGGCCGATGCCGTGCAGGTCGCTGGAGAGAAAGATTTCGTTCAAGTCAATCAGGATGCTCTTGCGGTCGGGGTGTGGCTTGCTCTGGAATTTGGCCGAAGACATGATGGCGTCGCTGAACGACTTCTCCACCGCCTGCGCTTCCGGCGAGCCGGGGTTGGCGCGGAAGTTGAGGTTGCGGCGCACGAACTGCACCCGCTTGCCCATCCGGCGCCACTGGAAAACGAACTCGTCCATCATGATGGTGCCGTAGAGGCCGCGCTCGCCCACCGCCTGCTCGGTCTTGGAGGAGTAGATGTAGTCCTTGCCGAGCTGGTCGGGGCGCAGCTCGAGCAACACCTTGTTCTCCTCGGCGTTGCGGTAGAAGGTGAAGAGCCCTTCGATCTTCTCCATGTCCTTGACGACTTCGTCGAAGGGCTTTTCTTCGTCCTTCTTGGGCTCGGGCTTCTTTTCGTCGGCCTTGGACGCGCCCTGGCCGAAGAGGATGTCGCGGGACTTGGTCGGCTCCTGGCCGGAAACGCTGGGAACCATCGAAACGCCGGCCACAGCCAGCGCGGCCGCAACGGCCAGCAGAAGGGTCAGCAACGAACGGCGACGTGCAACCATGGGACTCTCCTTTGTCTCAAGATGAGCGCACAGAACTCTTTGGCAATCTCCCTCGGCGGGTAGCGAAAGAGTCTATACGGTTTGCGGCAATTTGCAAGCGCATTCCCCGACGACTTGACACGGGCAGACCACTCCGGCAGTCTACCCTGCGTCAAATTAGACGCGAGGTTAAAGGAAAAGTAAGCGAAACCTGTGCTCACCCGACGCCGGTTCAACCAACACCTGAGCGCCGCCCTGCTGGGCGCGGCCGTAGCGCCGCCACTGTTGCTGGCGCAAGAAGAAGAACGGCCGGTGTCGTGCCGGGCCACGCTCATCAACTCCGAGCGGCTTTGGCAGTCGTTGCAAAAGCTGAGCGAGTTCGGCCGCCTGCCGGGCGGAGGAACATCCCGCATCGGGTTCTCGGCGGAAGACCTGGCGGCGCGCCACTGGCTGATGGGCGAGCTGCGCAAGCTGGGACTGGAAGTGGTGGTGGATGCCGCGGCCAACATTCGCGCCCAGCGCGCTGGGGAGCGCGACGACCTGCCGGCTATCTGGTTCGGTTCGCACATTGATACCGTGCCCAGCGGCGGGAACTTCGACGGCTGTGTGGGCTCGATGGGCGCGCTGGAAGTGCTCCGCACTATGAGCGAGAAGAATGTTCGCACCCAGCATCCGCTGGAGATGGTCGTCTTCTCGAATGAAGAGGGCGTGCACTACGGCAAAGGAGTTTTCGGCAGCCGGGCGCTGGCCGGGCAGCTCGACCCGGGCGAGCTCGACGCTGTGGACGCCGAGGGCGTCAAGCTGGCCGACTGGATTCGCCGCGCCGGCGGCGACCCTGATCGCATCGCCGAAATGAGACCGCCGACGGGCAGCCTGCACGCGTACCTCGAGCTGCACATCGAGCAGGGCGGGACGCTGTGGCAGCGCAACATTCCGCTGGGCATCGTCGAAGGCATCGTCGGCATCGACCGCTACCGTGTGGTGCTGGAGGGCTTCGCCAACCACGCCGGCACCACGCCGATGAACCAGCGCCGCGACGCGCTGGTGACGGCGTCGAAGATCATCCTGGCGGTGCGGGAAACGGTTACCGCCGAGCCGGGCCGCCAGGTGGGGACGGTGGGCTACGTGCGCGTCGAGCCCGGCGCGCCCAACGTGGTTCCGGGTCGGGTGGAGTTCCCCGTCGAGATCCGCGACCTCTCAATGGAAAAGGTCAAGATGTTGGCGGAGCGCGTGCGTTCGCGCGCGGCCGACCTGGCCGCGGTCGACAACATCGGCTTCACCTGGGAGCTGACCAACTCGCACGAAGGGGCGCTGACCGACCGCCGCATCCGCGGGATGATTCAGAAGGCCGCTGAAGACATGCGCGTGGTGACGCTGACCATGCCGTCCGGCGCCGGCCACGACGCGCAGTCCATGGCTCGGCTCAGCCCGATGGGGATGATTTTTGTGCCGTCGAAGGACGGCATCAGCCACTCGCCCCGGGAGTACAGCCACTCGGAAGAAATTGCCTGCGGCTGCGAAGCGCTCTACCGGACTATCCTGCGTCTCGACGCCCTCGAAAGACTCACCTAGAGAAAGCCGACAAGCACGTCTCTCGGCAAGCGCTTCCCTCGCCCCGATTGCGTCGGGGCTCGGGACAAGCGGGATGACAAGAGAGAGAGACGCTATTCGGGGGCGATGCCGACGAAGTAGCCGGGGCGGGTGCGAACGCGGACGCCGGGGCGGCTGATCTTGATTTCAATGCGGTGGAAGCCGGTGTCCTCGCGGTTGGAGGGCCGGTAGCTGACCAGATACTGGTTGTGCAGGTCCTGGCCGATGAGGCTGAGCGATTCTTCCAGTCCGCGCACGGTCGAAGGGCTGTAGTGCAGCGCGCCGGTGCCGCGCGAGTAGTCCTGCAGGATGTTGTCCGTAAAGGAATCCTTGCCGCTGCGGACGATGGTCTCGCCCAGGTTGCCGAGGTCGGCCTTCTCCGATTGCCGCTGCGTGTCCTGTGTGGGGGTGTAGATGGAGCCCGGCGGCGACGGCATCCCCTGCACGCCGGGGGGAAGAGAGGTACGCTGCGCCGCCGTGGGCGAGGAATCCTCCGGCTTGCGCCGCAGGTCGGCCTGCAGCTGGCTCAGGTGAATGGTGTAGATGCTGATGTTGGCCAGTTGCGCGCGCTGCAACGGCACTTTCTCGCTCGTCTTGCTTCCCTTGTTGCGGGTCTCGCTGATGACCACGATGACGCGGCGGCGGCCTTCGGGCCGCTCGCTGAGCATGGCCACGGCCTGCTCGACCGCGTCGGAAAGGCGCGCGCCTTCCCGCCCGCGGGGAATCTGCTTGATGGAGCGGACCAGTGCCTCGGCGCTGGAGGTGAAATCCTGACGCACGGTGACGTCGTCGCTGAAGGTGATGAGCGCGCCCTCGCCCTCCGGCCCCAGGATGTAGGTGGGAAAAAGCTCGGCGCTCTGGCGAACCCGCTGCAGCATGGGCGCCAGTGGCCCGGAGTTGTTCACCACCAGCACCAGCGAGATGGGCTGCGAAGCCAGATCGAAGCTGGCAATCTGCTGCGGAATGCCGTTATCGAGCACGGTGAGCTCTTCGCGGCGAAGGTCGTAGACGTAGTCTCCGCCGCGGTTGTAGACGACGAGCGGTGTGTTGACCAGCGTGACCCGCGTGACCAGGCGGAACTCAGGTTGCTCGCCTTGCGGCTGTTGCTCCGCCGGGGGCGTGGAAGATTGCGGGAACGGCGGCGCCTGCTGGCCGGATTGGCCCGAAGCCGTCGGCGCCAACGACGCGGCGAGTGAAAACAGCAACAGCAGGGTCAGTGCTTTTCGCATACCGAGTATTGGATGCGCGCCGGTGCGTTCCAGCTCAGGCCGCCGGGCGAGCTTCCGCGTTGCGCAGAACTTCGAGCGCCTTGTTCACCACCGCGTCGGCCGTGGCGGGCATGGCGTTGGGCTGCGGCGCCAGCGCCTGCTCGGCGGACTGCTCCACGCCCACGCTGGGCGTGACGGCATTCTCGAGCAGCGTCTTGCCGGACGGCGTGTAGTACTTGGCCACGGAGAGAATCAAGGCTGAGCCGTCATCGAGCGGGATCACTTTCTGTATCTGGCCGACGCCGTAGCTGCGCTGGCCCACGACTTCGCCGCGCTTGTTGTCGAGCACGGCGGCGGCAACGATTTCCGCCGGGCCGGCGGTGCCGGGGTTGATGAGGACGGCCAATGGGCCGGTCCAGACGGCCTTATCGGGCGTGGCCGTGAAGGTCTGGCGCGGAGAGCGCTGGCCTTGCGTGTAGGTAATCATGCCGGTGGAGAGGAAGAGCCGCGCGGTCTCCACACCTTCGTCCATCGAACCGCTGGCGCAGCCACGCAGGTCGAGAATCAGTTTTTGCATCCCCTGCGAGCGAAGTTGCTGGATCGCGGAGCGAATCTCGGCTGATTTGCCGGGCTCGAGGCTGACAGTCTTGAGGTAACCGACGTCGCCTTCGAGGCGCCCGCTCACCACCTTCGCCGGCTTCAGTTTGGCGCGCACCAGCTCCATCGGCTCGGGCTCGGCGCGCTGGTCGTGCACCACAGAAATCTTGGCTACGCTGCCGGGCTCGCCGGCCAGCTGCAGGTAGGCCTCGTCCACCGACATCTCGCGGGTCGAGAAGCCGCCAATGGATTCGAGCGCGTCGCCCGTGCGCAGGCCCGCGGCCGCAGCCGGGCTATCGGGCAGAACGGCGACGATGCCCACCAGGCCGCGCTTGGAAAGCACCAAACCGACATCGCCGGCCGGTGGATTCTTCTTTTTCGCCTGGTACTCAGCGAACTCGCGCGTACCCAAATAGGTGGAGTAGGGGTCGAGAGCTTCCAGCAGTCCGCGCAGCGCGCCCACGGTCACGCGCGGCATGTTCGGCTCTTCGACGTAGTCGTTCTGGATGTGCGCCAGGACTTCGCTGAAGACCGCCAGTTGCCGATAGGCGCCTTCGTTGGCCGTGCGGCCGAGTACGGAGCCCAAGCCGACATAGGCCACCACCACCAAGGACAATGTCAGAACCGCTGCTTTCGCCCGTGTGCTCACGTTGCTTTCGTCCTCCCCTTAATAGGCCGCCACTGCTTAGACGCTGTGAGGCGGGCAAAAGTCGCCCGCCACATCGAGTATACCCAGCCGTGGGGGAAAACTCAACGCGGCCTGTGCGGCGGCGATTGGCTTTTCCATACAAAGTACTTGACATTGATCGAAGCAGGCGCGTAGACTGGGCGGGTCATGCCTCCCGGCGGCCCCGCTCCGCAAGTACAAAACCTCGAAACCCACGCGGCAGAGAACCTGCGCTTCATCCGCCAGACGATGGAGCGCGCCGGCTCGTTCACCGCGGTGCCGGGCTGGGGCGGCGTGGCGATGGGTGTGGTGGCGCTGGCGGCAGCGCCGCTGGCGGGCCAGGCGGCAACTCGGGAGGGCTGGCTTGGAGTTTGGCTGGCCGCCGCAGCGCTGGCAGTGGGTATCGGTGCAGCCAGCATCTTTCGCAAGGCGCGCGCCACCGGGATGTCGCTGCGCTCGGGCCCGGCACGCAAGTTCGCTCTAGCGTTTGCCCCGCCCTTGGCGGTAGGGGCCCTGCTGACGCTGGTTCTACACCGCGCCGGGTTGGACTCCGTGCTGCCGGGCGTCTGGCTGCTGCTCTATGGCGTGGCGGTGGTCGCCGGCGGCGCCTATTCGGTGCCGATTGTTCCAGTGATGGGGGCCGGCTTTCTGCTGCTGGGCGCGCTGGCGGTTCTGGTTCCTGCCTGGGGCACGCCGCTGATGGCCGCTGGCTTCGGCGCCTTGCACATCCTGTTCGGCTTCATCATTGCCCGGAGGCACGGTGGCTAAACAAAGCACACTGGCGCGGGCGAGCGACCGCCGCCTGAGAGTCATTCGCGGCCACGGAACGCAGCAGGGCCTCGATCCGCTTATCCACGAGCGAGTGCGGCTGGGGATCTTGAGCGCGCTGGCGGCCAGCTCGGAGGCGTCGGGGATGCGGTTCGGCGAGCTCAAAGAGCTGCTGGGCACGACCGACGGCAACCTCAGCGTACACGCCCGCAAGCTGGAAGAAGCCGGCCACGTCGCCTGCCACAAGTACTTCGAAGGGCGTGTGCCCACCACCGTGTTCCGCCTGACGGCGCGCGGGCGCCGGGCGCTGGAGCGCTACCTCGACCACCTGGAAGCGCTGATTCGCGCCGCGCGGTCGCGGTGAAATATTTTTTTGGCGAGTGACTTTGTGACTGAAAGTACTTTTCACAGCCCGACTCGCAGTGGCCTGCACGTGGCCATCGTCATGGA
>JAXIPK010000158.1:0-3974 GCA_045402975.1 Acidobacteriota bacterium | reverse complement strand
GCGCAGCCGTCCGCGGCGATAAAGCCGACGCAGATGCTCGATCTCGTTGCCGCCAATCTTCACGTCCACTTCGCGTACCGGAACGTACCGCGGCAACGTGCTGACTTCATCCTGCGCTGCCAGCACCACGCGCGTGCGACCGATGGGCTTGGGGAAGCTGAACCACTCCGGCTCGGAAAAGCGCGGGGCGAGCGCGAAGCGCCCGTCGCGGTAGATGCGCGGGCGCGAGACCGCTTCGTCGAAAGCCGACTCCGGCGACCACTGCGAGATGGGGTCGCGGCTCTCGGTGCTCTCGAAGAGGCGGATGTGGACGCTCTCAACGTGGTCGAGCCGCTCGACGCTAGCGGCCACCAGCAGGTTCGTCAGCCCCGGCGCCACGCCGGCGTTGATGAGCGCCACGCGGCGCTTGGCCAGAAACGGAAGCTGATAGCGGAACTGCTCCGGTTTGAAGGGATGCCGGCCCAGGTTCGATGCCATGTCGAAGTAGTGCGCCCGGAGACGGAGGGCGGCGCGCAACACAATCTGGTTGAAGACCGCCGGAACGGCGTTGACGATCAGGTGCGACCCGCGGGCGGCCCGCACAATGGCCCAGAGGTTGCGGGCGTTGACCTCCTCGCAGGGCAGCTTACGCCCGACAAAGCGCCGGGCGCGCTCCGGGTCGCGGTCGCCGCAGCGGACTTCGTGTCCCTGGCGCGCCAAAAGCTGCGCCAACAGCCCGCCGGTTGCGCCAATGCCCAGAACAAAAACGCGCATGGTCGCAGACTGTAGTCGGGATTGGCGCTAGAGGCAAGCAGCCGGCGGAGTCGGGCCAAGTGCAGGAGGATTCCCCCAGGCAGGAGCCTGGGGGCTCGGGGGTTGTTTTCTTCGTGTTGAGTTGATGGCCCCCCCAGGCAAGGCGGGAGACGGGAGGGAAGGCGGGTGGGGTGCCTTCATGCGTCCGGAACGCATGGGAACGCATGGGTGGGGCATCCCTCGAATCGGCCTGGATGCTCAGTCTACGCTCCAGGTAACGTAGGTTGATGGGACGCTTGCGGCCGGCCTCCCTGCGGCTTTTTGCCCGCAGTGTTGACAAAAACCGCAGGTAGCCGCCCGGGTCGAGAGGCCTTCGGGCAACCTGGACTACCAAGTTCCCAGCCAGAGGTGTCCCAATACATTGAAAGCACAGCCGAGTTTCGTTGACAGCCTGCAAAGGGCCGGGCTATAGTCGCAGCGTGGGCGGTGGAAGCTCACTTGCTCCTCAAAAGGCTTGAGGCGACCACTATGCGAACCAAGAATCTCAAGTTCATCGGCAGCGCAGTAATCATCCTGGGAGTGCTGGCCTGGCTCGGCGTCAGCGGGGTGCAGGAGAGCAAGACCTACTACGTCACCATCCCCGAGCTCAACGCCAAGGGCGACGCGGCCTACGACCTGCGCCTGCGCGTGGCCGGCGACGTCACGCCCGGCTCGATTCGCCGCGAGCAGGGCAAGGTTTATTTCCAGATCCATCAGGAGCAGCAGACGGTCGAGGTCGTCTACGTGGGGCGCGACCCGCTGCCCGACACTTTTGTCGACAACGCTCAGGCCATTGTCACCGGCCGCTACACGCCGGAGAAGCAGTTCGTCGCTCATCAGGTGCAGGCCAAGTGCGCCTCGAAGTACGAAGCGCTGCCCCCGGGCGCGAAGCCGGAACAGAAGTCATCCAGTTCTTACTAACTAGATGGATGCCCTCGGGAACCGCCCTCGAACCCAGAACTCCCGTAACTACGTCCGCAGCGCACGCGATGACGAAAGAACCCCCGAGCCCCCAGGCACCTGCCTGGGGGAAAACGGATTCCCCGGTGGCGGGTGCCACCCATTCGACAGGCTCAGGGCAGGCCGGGCTCGGCGATTGAGGGCGAGGCGCTGAATGGACGCCCTCGGCAGTTATTCTCTCCTCCTCGCCTTCGCGTTCTGCATTTACGCCATTCTGGCGGCGCTGATCGGGCAGTGGAAACAGAAGCCGCTGCTGCAGCACAGCGCCGAGCGCGCCGTCATCGCCGTCACCGGCCTGGTCGTAATCGGCACTTTCTGCCTGGCGGTGCTGCTGCTGCGCGACGACTTCCGCGTGGCCTACATCGCCTCGCACTCCAACCGCGCCCTGCCCATCTACTTCAAGTTCGCGGCGCTGTGGTCGGGGCAGGAAGGCTCGCTGCTGTGGTGGAGCTGCCTGATGTCGCTCTTCGCCGCCGCCGCCGTCGCCGCCAACCGCCGCTCGCATCCACACCTGATGCCCTACGCCGTGGCGATGCTGATGACGGTGCTGGGATTTTTCCTGGTGCTGAACAACTTCGTCGTCAGCCCCTTTGCGCTGCTGGCGATGCAGACGCCGCAAGGCCCCCAGATGTTCGCGCCGCCCGACGGCGGCGGACTGAACCCGCTGCTGCAGCACCCGGCGATGGTCATCCACCCGCCGATGCTCTACCTCGGCTTCGTCGGTTTCAGCGTGCCGTTTGCTTTCGCGCTCTCGGCGCTCATCACCCGCAGCAAGGGCGAGCAGTGGATTCACATCACCCGCCGCTGGACGATGATTGCCTGGATGTTCCTCACCATCGGAGTCCTGCTCGGCGGCCGCTGGGCCTACGCCGTGCTCGGCTGGGGCGGCTACTGGGGCTGGGACCCGGTGGAGAACGCTTCCCTGCTGCCCTGGCTGACCGGCACCGCCTTCCTGCACTCGGTCATGATGCAGGAGAAGCGCGGCATGATGAAGGTCTGGAACATGGTCCTCATCTTCGCCACCTTCCTGCTCTGCATCTTTGGGACGTTCCTGACGCGCTCGGGCGTGCTGAGCTCGGTGCATGCTTTTGCGCAGTCGGCCATCGGCCCCTACTTCTCCGTCTTCCTGAGCTTTCTGCTGGTGCTGACCAGTGCGGTGCTGTTCTGGCGGCTGGATTTCCTGAAGAGCGAAAACCAGCTCGACTCCCTGGCCTCGCGCGAATCGAGCTTCCTCTTCAACAATCTCATCCTGCTGGCTTCCTGTTTCGCGGTGCTCTGGGGGACGCTCTTCCCGCTGCTTTCCGAAGCGGTGCGCGGGGTGAAGATCAGCGTCGGTGCGCCCTACTTCAACAAAGTGCAGATTCCCATCGGGCTGTTTCTGTTGTTCCTCACCGGCGTGGGGCCGCTGTTCGCCTGGCGGCGCACGTCGGTCGACAGCCTGCGGCGCAACTTCACCCGGCCGCTGATTTTCGGCGCGCTGGTGGCCATCGTCTGCTTCATCTTCGGCGCCCGCAACTTCTACGCCCTGATGACGCTCTTCCTCGCCTTCTTCGTCATCGGCACCATTGCGCTGGAGTTCTTCCGCGGCGCGCGCGTCATTCGGCAGAAGGAAGAGCTGGGCTGGGCGGGCTCGGTGATCGAGCTCACCCGCCGCAACACCCGCCGCTACGGCGGCTACGTCATCCACTTCGGCATCGCACTGCTCTTCATCGGCTTCGTCGGCAACGCCTTCGGCATCCATGAGCAGGCCGAGGTGCTGCCCGGCGACGAAGTGAACGTGCGCAACTACCGCTTCGTCATCCAGAGCATCGACCAGGACGAAACCGATAACCACATCGCCAGTCGCGCCCGCATTGACGTTTTCCAGGGCGGCCGCTTTCTCGCCACCATGCTGCCTGAGCGCCGCTTCTTCAAAGCCAGCCAGCAGCCCACCACCGAAGTCGCCATCTGGCCGCACCTCTCCAAGCCGCTCGAAATCCTCCGCCACCCCAACGCCGATATCTACCTGGTGTTTTCCGGGATGAGTGACGACAACCAGCGCGCCGTCATTCAGGTCTACATCAACCCGCTGGTGCTGTGGGTGTGGCTGGGCGGCGTCGTCATGGTGCTGGGGACGCTCATTGCCTTGATTCCCAGCCGGCCGCCGGAGCCCGGGCGACCTCTGCGCCGCCGCAAGCCCGCCAAGGAGCGCCATGAAGTCCCCGCGTAGAAAACTGCTGGCACTGGCGCTGACAATCGCCGGG
>JAXIPK010000122.1:0-4012 GCA_045402975.1 Acidobacteriota bacterium | reverse complement strand
CTAAGGCTGCACGAAGTCTTCGGCACCGTGCTTCATGCAACGGGCGCAGTGCCCGCCGCTCGGTTAGAATCGGTGCAGACGGGGATTAGTTCCCGCCAATCTGATGTAACGGCGGCGGCGGGCGCAAGACATTGGTGCAGGACGAACTATGAGAATCCGGCAACTACTGCACCGCTGGGCGGGCGAGATCGCTGGTGTGGTAGCCGTGGCCGCAGTGCTGGTGGCGCTCAACCTGGCTGGCCTGGGGGCGGTGGTCGAAAACCGCTTTCTGACCGGCGTGCTGGCGGGCGCGGTGACTTTCTTTGTGGTCGCCTTTCTGGTGAATTTCTACCTGGATTAATCCACGGTCTTGATCTTGCCCTTGAAGTAGAAGTAGCAGCGCATTCTCTCCAGCAGGCGCAGCCAGAAGACGCGCTGGGCGAACAGCTGGCCGCGGTTCAAGCCCACGAGCCCGGTGTGGTGAACGGCTACGAGTGTGCCGTAGGGAGTGGGCTGGGCCTCAATCCGCACTTCTGACGGCGGGCGAGTGGATTCCCAAGTGAATGACAGGGCGCGGCCCTTCCGCAATTCCAGCAAAACTCCGCTGTGCTGATGCTTGCCGCGCTTGTGCTGCCAGGTAAAGCGCCCGCCGGCCTTCGCCGCCACCTTGGCCTTGCCGGGGATAATCCGCGCCAACGCGGGTGGGCTAAGCCAGGCGCGGTAGGCCTGCTGCGGCGTAGCGCGCAGCAACGCTCGCGCCAGTACTTCGCGCTCCAGGTTCTCCGACTCCAAGTTTGTCTTCAGCCGCAGCAGGAAGTCGGCCCAGCCATACTCGTATTCCTTTTGCTCGGGGGAGGAAACTCCCTGCGTCGCCGTCACCAGCGCCGTGTCGCCGCGACCCTGCACGGTGAAGCACACGACCGGCGACGGGCCCAACACCAGAGTCGAGCCGGGAACGACATCGAGCACTGTCCCTTCCCAGCGGAAGTCTGCCGCGCGCCCGGGCGCGACTTTCTCCCAAACTCCCCAGCGCCAACTAAAAGGCGTGCCGGGGGTGGCGCCCATTTCGACGCGGCCGAGCAACAGCAGACCAAGCTCGCGCGGCGAAGTCAGCGCCGCCCACACGCGCTCCGGCGGTGTCAGTATGGCCAGCGATTCAACTACCGCGCTCCGTTTCTCCTTCGGCATGATGCTCCCTTCGATTTGCGAGACTGACGGCGAAGGCGTTGTTATATCATCTCCCCTGCAGCCTCACCCACGGAAAAGGCTTGAACACCACCGCTCCTGAATTCGCCCTGCACGAAGCCGAGCGCGAGAAGCGCAGCATCGCGCTCACCAGCCTGCTGGCAGCGCTGCTGCTGGTGACGCTCAAGACCGCGGTTGGGCTGGCGACACAGAGCCTGGGCGTGCTCTCGGAGGCGGCGCACTCGGGCCTGGACCTGGTCGCCGCGGCCATCACCTATCTCTCCGTGCGGGTCTCCGACCGGCCCGCTGACGCCGAGCATCAATACGGCCACGGCAAGGTGGAGAATTTCTCCGCTTTCCTCGAAACCGGACTGCTGCTGCTCGCCTGCGCGTGGATCTCGTGGGAAGCGGTGCGGCGGCTCTTCTTCAAGGATGTGCACGTGGAGCCCTCGGTGTGGGCGTTCGGGGTGATGGCCATCAGCGCGGTCATCGACCACTTCCGCGGGCGGGCGCTGGAGCGCGTGGCGCGCAAGTACCAGTCGCAGGCGCTCGAAGCCGACGCACTGCATTTCCGCACTGACGTTTGGAGCTCGTCGGTGGTCATCGCCGGGCTGGCCGGCGTGTGGCTGGCAGACGCGTACCAGTGGCCGTGGCTGCGCGCCGCCGACCCGGTCGCCGCGCTCGCTGTCGCCGGCATCGTTGTCTGGATCAGCGTGCGGCTGGGCAAGCGCACGGTCGACGCTTTGCTCGACGCCGCCCCCGCCGGCGTCCGAACACGCGTGGAAGCGGCCGTGGCCGGCGTGGAAGGTGTGCTGCGCGTAAACCGGGTGCGTACCCGCCAGGCAGGCAACCGCAGCTTCGTGGACGTGACCATCGCCGTGCCGCGCACTCTGCCCTTCGAGCGCGTCCACCAGATTTCCGACCAAGTCGAAGCGGCGGTGGAGAAGGCCCTCCCTCACGCCGATGTCATCGTGCATATGGAGCCGCGTGAGGATGTGGCCGAGAGCCTGTTCGACAAAGTCCGCGCCATCGCCCAGCGCAACAACCTGCTGGTGCACGAGCTGTCCGCCCACCAGGTGCGGGGCGGCGGCGAGGAGCCCGACCGGCTGGTGCTGGAACTGGATGCCGAAGTGGACGAGCGACTCACCTTGCGCGAAGCCCACGAACTGATTGACCGCGTCGAGCGCCAGATTCAACGCGAACTGCCCGAGGTTTCGGACATCAATACCCACATTGAGACGCTGGGGCACGAGATTGTGCCGGCCGCAGAGCTCGAGGAACTGGCGCGGGCGTTGGAGGGCTTCCTGCGCGAAACTCCCTACCACTTCCCCGAACTGCTCGACTGCCACGAGGTGCACGTGCGCCAGGCGGAGGGAAAAATCATCGCCTCCTGCCACGCCACGCTCAAGGCAGACCTGCCCATCACCCGCGTGCACGACATCACGCAGGAGCTGGAAACCCGCACCTATCGCCGCTTTCCGCAACTCTTCCGCCTGACCATCCACACCGAGCCCGCCGAGTAGGCCGTCCAGCCTAGTACTACTTTCCTACGGCGGAAATGTTGCTTGCCCGCATCCAAGTGGCGTAGAGTGGATGGGACTGAGTTAAGAGCCCCGTCCCCAGGAGCAGCAACATGAAAAAGATTCTCTTGAGTTTGACAGCCATTCTGGCGCTGGCCCTCGCGCCCAGCGCGCTGGCGCAAGGCAAGGGTCAAGGCCAAGGCCAGGGTAAGGGCAAGCCGGCGGAAACGGGCAAGCCCGCCGAAGCCGGCAAGGCCGAAGAAAAGGGCAAGGGCAAGTCCAAGGCCGATATCGAAAAAGCCAAGAAGGACGACGAAGAGCGCGAGCGCCGGGCCGCGGAAGGCTGGGCCTTCGGCAAGAAGGACGAAAAGACCATGCGCGATTGGTTCGGCAACAATCAGAACCTCCAGGGTCTGCCGCCGGGCCTGGCCAAGCGCGATGACCTCCCGCCGGGCTTGCAGAAGTATCTCGAGAAGAACGGCACGCTGCCCCCGGGCCTGCAGAAGCGGATGCAGCCGTTGCCCTCCTCCTTGGAGATCAAGCTGCCGAAGCTGCGCGAAGGCACCAAGCGCGTGGTGGTGGGCGGCAACGTCGTTCTGGTGGAAGAGCGCACGTCCAGGGTGCTCGACATCGTTCGGGACGTGATCCGGTAAGCTTCGCATCTTCGCGGGCGGCCCTGAGTCATTCGGGGCCGCTCGTGTTTTCACGGGAGGGCGAATGCACGGCCGCTTCTGGCGCTTGCTTGTTGCCCTTCCCTTCTTCTTTCTCCCCATCGTTCAATCGTCGCACGCGCAGGAGCGCGGCGCGCCGGCGCGTCCGGCCGAGCTGGTGCTGGTCAACGGCAAAGTCTGGACGGTGGAAGCCGACCAGCCGACGGCGCAGGCGGTGGCCATTCGCGGCCAGCGCATCATCAAGGTCGGGAGTTACGCCGACATGCGTCCGGTCATCCGCGACGACTACACGCGGATTCTCGATCTGCGCGGGCGGCTGGTGCTCCCGGGCTTTATCGACAACCACGTCCACTTCGCCTCCGCCGGCCGCTTGCTGCTGGGATTGAACCTGCTCGACGTCAACGACGCCGACGCCTTCCGCCGCCGCGTGGCCGAGGCAGCCCAGCGCTTGCCCGCCGGGGCCTGGCTGACCGGCGGAGACTGGGGCGCCTATGCCCAATGGGCCCAAGGCTCCGCGGGAGCGGCTTCGGGCGCTGAAGCCGAAGAGTCCCTGCCCGACCAGAAGCTCATTGATGGCGTCACCGGCGACCATCCGGCGCTGATTAGTCGCTTCGACCAGAAACTCTTCCTCGCCAACACGCTGGCGCTCAAGGCCGC
>JAXIPK010000171.1:0-6276 GCA_045402975.1 Acidobacteriota bacterium | reverse complement strand
TTCGACCCGGTGGTTCCCAACGGCAACCGGGTCAGCGTCACCGCCGCCAGTGCCATGACCATCCTGGTGGGGGTGACCAACTCGACCATGCAGGCCCGCGACTTCACCGTGCGGGTATCGGAGACCACCCTGTTCAACCCGTTGTGGAGCACCTTCGGAGGGTTTGAGACCTTCTACCGGCTGCAGAACACCGGGCGGGACACGCTGAACGTCACCCTGCGGCTGATCAACGATGCGGGCACGACGGTGGCGACGCACAACCAGGCGCTGGCGGCTAACTCGACGGCGCCGACCATCTTCACCGGGCCGGGGCCGGCGCCGGGCCTGGGAGTGGCGGACAATCAGGCGGGGCAGGCGATTCTGACTCACGACGGCCCGCCGGGAGCGTTGCAGGTGGACGGGTTTCTGGGGTCGTTCGTGGGGACGCCGGTGGTGCTGCCGATCAAGATTGTGCCGGCCCGCGAAGGCGTCAGCGTCTCGCGGTTGCAGCCCACGGGCGGCGGCGGTGGCGGCGGGGGAGCAGTCAACAGCGTGACGGCGGGCGACGCTTCCATCACCATCGGCGGCACCATGACCGACCCGACCGTGGCGGTCAGCGATGGCGGCATCACCCCGGCGAAGCTGAGCTTCACGCCGGGCACCGTCACTATGCTCACCGAAGGCACGGGCATAGACCTGGCGCCTGACAACATCACCGGCGCCGGCAGCATCGCGGTGGACCTAACCGCCGTGGCGGCTGCCAACCACACGCACGCTCTGGCAGGTACTGGGAATACAGGCGTCGGTGCCGGCGCCCTAGCGGTCAACAGTGGCTCCCAGAACACCGCCATGGGAACGCAAGCCCTGTTTGCGAATAGCACTGGCGGCTTCAACACTGCCGTGGGGACCTTTTCGTTGGCCAGCAACAGCACTGGCGCGGGCAACGTAGCCGCGGGTACAAGCGCGCTGGTCGCGAACACGACCGGCCTGAACAACACCGCAGTGGGTCGAGGCGCCCTGGCGGCCAACATTGATGCCATCAACAATACCGCCCTGGGGGCCGGTGCCCTGTTTGCCAACACCGCCAGCGGCAACACCGCCGTGGGGGCGTTTGCTCTTGACGCGAACACCAGCGGGACCGGCAACACGGCGGTGGGGCTTAACGGCTTGGGGGCTAACACCACGGGGGTCCGGAACACGGCCGTCGGGGACAGCGCCCTGGACGCCAACACCATCGGTAGTGACAACACCGCGCTCGGGTCCGAAGCCCTGACCGCGGTCACCAACGGCGGCAGCAACACTGCGGTGGGCAGCAGTGCCTTGGCGGCCGTCACGAATACGAGCAGCAATACCGCTGTAGGGAATAGCGCCCTGAGGAACTCGACCGGGGGCAGCAATACCGCCGTGGGATCCTCCGCCCTGTTTGCCAGCACCACGGCCGATAGCAACACGGCTTTGGGAAACCAGACGCTGGCCGCCACCAGCTCGGGCTTCGAAAACAGCGCCGTGGGCGCCTTCGCCTTGGACGCCAACAATTTTGGCAGCCGCAACACGGCCGTGGGGTTCAACGCCCTGGGCAACTTCTTCAACACCAATACGAGCGACAACATTGCCCTTGGCTGGAATGCTGGCTCGGCGTTGACCAGCGGGAGCAACAACATTCTGGTGGGCAATTCGGGTACCGCGTCGGATGCCAACACCATCCGCATCGGCACCCAATCGGGAGGTGCCGCGCACACGGCAACCTTCATCGCCGGAGTTTTTGGGCAGATGGCGGATGCGGGGACCGCCGAGCAGGTGCTCGTGGATAATACAGGAAAGTTCGGCTCAGTGCTTTCCACGCGGCGGGTGAAGGAGGACATCCGCGATATGGGCGAGGCCAGCGCGGGCCTGCTGGGGTTGCGGCCGGTGACTTTTCGCTATCGCCAACCTTCAACGGATGGCTCGAAGCCGATTCAGTACGGACTGATTGCCGAGGAAGTCGCCGAGGCGATGCCCGAGCTCGTGATCTATGGGCAGGACGGCCAGCCGCAGACGGTGAAGTACCACGAGTTGCCTGCGCTGTTGCTGAACGAGCTCCAGCGCCAGCAGAAGCAGCTGGGGCTACAGAATGCCGAACTGGCGGAATTGCGGGCGCGGCTGGAGAAGCAGGAGGTTGAGTTAGCCGAGCTGAAGGCGGCGCTGCGAGGGCGGGTCGAGCGGGCGGGGATTCGCTAATCGTTGATCAGTGCGCGGGAGCGGGTGGGGGTTGGGAGGCGACGGCCTGGGTAGGCGCGTAATACCCGCTCTTGGAGTGGATGGCGTAGTCGCGGTCGAGCAAACCAAAGCGATCGGCGAGGCGCACAGTGATGCGACGGAAGGCGCCGTCGGAAGCAGGGTTGGAAGAATTGTAGCCGATGGTGTAGCGGGTCTTCAGACGCGCCACCACGGCGGCCATCGCGGCGCGCACGGAGCCGAGAGTTTCCACTTCGATAATCTCGCCTCCAGTCTCGCGGGTAATCTTGGGCACCGAGCCCATGCCCTGCACGCGGGCGCCGAGGCGGAACATGATGGGCGGCGAGTCGCCCGGGGTCTTGACGCTGTAGATGACGGTCTCGGACTCAAGCGCCTGGCGGATGACGCGGTCCTGGCTGGCAATGCCGCGCACGGTGGCCTGGTTGTCGCTGATGAGGACGATGGCGCGGCGGTCCTTGGGGGCGGCCAGGCTCAGGTACTGGTTGGCGACGTGGAGAGCGTCGAGGATGTTGGTGCCGCCGCCGGGACGGATGCGGGCGATGCGCTCGGCGACGCGGCGGCGATCGGTAGTGAGGTCGGTGAGGCGGTCGGTGTCTTCCGCGAAAGTGAAGAGCACGACGCGGTCGCCGGGCTTGAGCTGCTGAAGGGTTTCGTAGGCGGCCTGGCGCAGCTCGTCCATGTAGGGCATGACGCTGCCGCTGCGGTCGACTACCAGGGCGACCGAGAGCGGGAGCTCGTCGCGGGAGAAGTGGCGAATCTGCTGCTCCCTGCCGTCCTCGAAGATGCGGAAGTCCTCGCCCTTGAGGTCGCTGATCATCGAGCCGCGGTCGTCGCGGACGAAGGCCTCCACCAGGACCAGGCGGACGTTGACGCGGAGCTTGTAATCGGTGTCGCCGCCGGCGACATCGGGCGGCGGAGGCGGCGGCAACCCGGGGACGGCCGGGATGGGGCTGTTGCTGGCAACGGTTTGAGTCTGCGTGTCGCCGCTGGGAAAGTCGGGGATGGGGAGAGAAGATGACGACGCAGAAGAAGCAGAAGAGGCAGAGGAATCAGTAGAACCTGTGAAGACCGGAGAGGTTCCCTGATCCGATTGGGTTGAGGCCGAGTAGACGGGAGGCGTCATCGGCTGCTGGGGCGAGTTCAAGTCCGGCGCCGGAAAAGCGGGCGGAGGCTGATTGAACTTGGCCACTTCAGCTTCGGGAACCGCCAGCGAATCCTTCAGGGCAATCTCGAACGGGGTGCCGGCGGGAAGGTCGAGATGCGGGCCTTTGCGCAGCAGAACTTCCAGCACGCCGAGACCGGCGCCGATGGCTCCGCCATAGGCGGCGCCCTTGGCGCCACCGACAAGCACGCCGACCAGGGCGCCCTGTCCAGCTCCCGTGGCTACCAGAACAGCGCTGCTCTTTCCGCCTCCGCCGTCATCGCCGGCGACCTTGGTTCCCTTCTTGTTCTTCTTGGGCGGCTTGACGATGAGGCCGCCGGCCGAGCGCACCTCGGCGTTGAGCGGCAGCACGGTGCCGTCGGGCAGGACAACTTCATTGAACTCAAGGGTGATGTTGCCGGCCGAGCCACCGGAGCCGGGCTTCTTGACTTTGATGACGGTGGCGTTGACGGTGCTGCCGGCGGGGAGGACGATTTGATTGCCATCGTCCACGTCGTAGACCACTCTCAATTGCAACTTGTCGCCCTTGCGGGTGTCTTTGGTGCTGGCTTCGTCCTGGAGCTCAAGGGGCAGAATAGTGCCAGGAGGCAGGCTGACCGAAGGAACCGTTGGAGTGGAAGCAGCAGGGGTGTCGGAATGAGCGATCAGCGCCGCGGCCAGCAGCAGGCCCACGCCAGCCAGCGTCAGATCCCTTAGAGAGCGGCGCATACACTCCCTCTTCCTACCAGATAGATGCCATCATAGCACGCCAAGATGCCCCACCTGCGGGTGTTGACACCCGCCCAAGGTTTTTTCACAATGGGTAGGACGCTTCTTGCAGGCAACCCAGGTACAGGAGTGGTGGATTATGGCAACCAACGGTGGAGCGGAAGGCGCCAGCACGGCGGCGGAGAAGCGCATCCCGTTGGCGCAGCGGGAGCCGAACGCCATCTACCAGAAGAACCGCTACGGGCAGGAGAGGGCGGTGGGTCGGGTGGCCGACGTCGAAGTGGATGAGACCGGCAAGGAGATCCTCTTCGGCGAGATTGCCGAGAGCGACGAGTTGCTGCTGCCCGAGGATTGCGAGTACCAGAAGTGGGTGATTCATGTGCGAAAGATTGCCTCGGCCATGACAATCGACAAGGCCAACCCCCACCGCGGGCGGGTGCTCAAAGGTGTGACGGCGAGGATTGTGGGGAGGATTGAGCAGTAGGAAAGACCGTCAGGGGCTAAAGCCCTTCAGTTTGTTTGAACCCCTTCAATGTCGCCGCTAAAGCGGCGACCCCATAGAACAGCGGCGGGATGTAGGGCGCCCCTGGCGCCGCAGCGGCGACCCCATGAACCTCAAGAACAAAGCAGGTCCCTCGACTTCGTCCCGACTGCGTCGGGACTCCGCTCGGGATGACAGTTGGGGTGCGCGTTAGACGGTGGCGGGGGCGAGGTGGGGGGCGGTGACTTCGCGCCAGGCGGAGGGAGTGCGGAGGAGCTTCAAGACCAGGCCGGTGTGGAGGGCGTGGCCGGCGCGGTCGGCGACGACGCGGCCGATGAGGCGGCGGCCAATGAGAGCGAGGTCGCCGATGAGGTCGAGCGCCTTGTGGCGGCAGAACTCATCGGGATAGCGCAGGCCCTGGGGATTCATCAGGCCATCGCGGGTGAGGACGAGGGCGCAGTCGAGCGAGCCGCCGCGGATGAGGCCCATCTCGCGCAGTTTTTCCACTTCATCGTAAAAGCAGAAGGTGCGGGCGCCGCTGACCTGCTGGGTGAAGCTCGCTTCGTCGAGCTCGAAAGCCAGGTGCTGGCGGCCGATGAGCGGGTGGGGGAAATCAATCGTGTACTCGACCGATAGATTGCGTGTGCCGTTGATGGGCGGATAGATGCCGATGGTGCGGTGGCCGGGGGTGCCGGGCTCACCTTCGCTGACTTCGACGGAGCGGAGAATCTGGGCGTAGCGGCGGGGGCGTCGCTGGCGCTTGCGTCCGGCGCTGGTGACCAGCTCGACGAAGGGTTGAGCGCTGCCGTCGAGGATGGGCAGTTCGAGGTTGTCGAGCTCGGCATAGACGTTGTCAATGCCGCAGGCGTAGAGCGCCGCCAGCAGGTGCTCGGTGGTGGAGATGAGCACGCCCTTCTTCATCAGGCTGGTCGCGTAGCTGACGCGGGCGATGTTGACGGCGCGGGCTTCGACTTCGAAGCCGTCGAGGTCAATGCGGCGGAAGACGACGCCGGTTCCCGAAGGCGCGGGCAGCAGGCGCAGGTTGCAGAAGACACCGGTGTGCAGGCCGGTACCGGAGGCTTCTACCGGGCGCTGGATCGTGTGCTCGAAGCTCACTGGCATTATATGATGCACGGGCTTAGCCAAAAGTGATTTATGTGCTAACTAGATTATATATCAACTAGTTGATGTATTGGCAAACCACTGAACATGTTGCAGCCACGACACACCAGTGGAGACCTGTGGACACACCTGCGGACTTTGGCTGGAGGCTACTCTACCCGGACGACGCGGGCGAAAGCTCTTCGGAAGCGACGAAACTCCGGATGACCTTCCTGAGCACGAGCGTCAGCGGAACGGCGAGGATGCCGCCCGGGATGCCAAGGAGGAACCCCCAAAACAGGAGAGACAGAGTGATCTCCAGGAAGGAGACATCCACTCCTTTTTTCATGAACCTCGGGGTGACGAAATTGTCCATGAGGGAGTTGGTGAGGATGAGGCCGACGGCAACCATGAGCGCCCGCTCCCAACCGAACATGAGCAAGGCGATGAAAGTCGGCGGGATGAGGGCGATGATGAACCCCAGGGTGGGGATGAAGTTGAGGAAGAAGTAGAGCACGCACCAGAGGACGGGGAAATCCACGCCGAGGGCGAGGAGTAGGGCGAGGTTGAACAGGGCGTTGAGGGCGCCCATCTGGGCCTGGATGCCGAT
>JAXIPK010000342.1:0-4309 GCA_045402975.1 Acidobacteriota bacterium | reverse complement strand
ACCGGCGCGGTCGGCTTGCCCTCCAAGTTCAGGTTGAAGAGTTGCTGGAAGTCCGCCAGCCGCGCTCGAGCGATTTGCGGCGTCGGGTAGTTCAGAATAAGCAGGTTGGCTTCGCTGCCGTGGCGCTGATACCGCGCCGCTGCCACCTCTGCGCCGTAGGCGAAGCCCGCCCAGTCGCCCGGCGCGAGCGGCGCCACGCGAGCCAACCCTAGCGGCCCCAGCACGTAGTGATCCGAGCCGGGCACGCGCCCCTCCGGCAAGTAATCAGGCAAAGAGGGAAGCGATACCTGCTCGCTGCTGCGCCCCTGAAGCGCACTGGCCAGAGGCCGGAGGCTTTCTGCGTTGACTCGCCCCGAAGCTACAACGAGGTAGTTCCCCTGATAGAAAAGTAGACCATCTGCGTTCCGAACGCCTGCTTCGCCTAGCGTCGCCGCTTGTCCGTTGACACGCAAGAGAGTGAAAGCTCCATAAGCGCCACTGCGGTCGGCCATGCGATGGACTGTGACACGCCACAGAGCCGGCTCGCGGCCGTAGACAGCCGACTCCGCCCGCTGGCTTCCGCATTCACGCAGCAGGGACGCCAAGTCGCCGGAGACCGCCTCAAGGTTTACCGCCTCGACTTCCTTCCACTCGGCCCGCGCAACGCCCGCCACCTCCTGGGGCAGCAACGGCTCGGCGGCACTCGCCGTCCCTGCAGACAGGCACAGAAACATGCCCAGGGCAATACCACGGGCTCGGCGCTTCATGCTTTCCATACTAGTACAAGATGCGGCAGGGGACTACGGGGCTTCTATTACTGCGGGCCGGTCTTCTCGTTGGGGTGCATGTTGGCCACGCTGTTGATGCTCTCCAAGTACTTCGACACGCCGCTGAACAGCGCCTCGGCCGCCGACTGCCGCCCCGACGGCGACTTCATCATCTTTTCGTCCTCGGGGTTGCTCAGGAAGCTGATCTCGGTCAGCACCGAGGGCATCGTGCCTCCGATGAGCACAACAAACGGCGCTTGCTTGACCCCGCGGTTGCGCACCTCGCCGTTCTTGCGCAGTTCCTGGTGGAGGTTGTTGACCAGCTCGCGCGCCAGCTCTTTCGATTCGGCGATCTTTTCGTTGGTGCTGATCTGCTTCACCAAGTCCTGCAGCTCGTGCACGCCCTTTTGCGAAAGCGCGTTCTCGCGCGCCGCCAGCTCCAGCACTTCCGGGTCGCTGGTGAAGTTCAGGTAGTAGGTCTCGACGCCGCGCACCCGCCGGTCGCGGCTGTAGTTGGCGTGGATGGAAACGAACAAGTCGGCCTGCTTCTCGTTGGCCAGCGCGATGCGGTTCTCGAGCGGCACGAAGGTATCATCCTCGCGCGTGTAGATGACCTCAGCGCCAAGTTGGTCTTCGAGCAGCTTGCCCAGCCGCCGCGATACATCCAGCACCAGATCTTTTTCCATGAAGCCCGTCGGGCCGATGGTTCCGGTGTCGTGGCCGCCGTGCCCGGCGTCAATCACGATTCGCCCCACTTTCAGGCCCAGCGCTCGCGACAGCGTGTGGTTTCCGGACGCCGTCGGCTTGGGCACCGACGGTGGGCCTGGCAGAGTCGTGCGGCTGGGCTCGGGCGCCGTCGGCGTGGTGGAAGCCGATTCCACACTCTTGCTGGGCGCAGCCGATATTTCTTCCGGTTTCTCCTTCGGCGCTGCTTTCTTCGCCGTCGTCGTGGGCGACGGCCCGCGAATGTCCACCACCAGCCGGAAGGGCTCAGGCAGCGAGAACACGCTGTAATCCTGCGCGTCCTTGACCTCCAGCACCACGCGCGTCACTCCGCCGCGGTTTTCGGCCACCCGGATGCGGTTGAGCAGCCCGTCATCAATGTCGAAGCTCTTGCCCTGCAGAATGGTGCTGAGCTCGGTGTCGAACAGGTCAATGAAAATGCGGTCGGGGTCGCTGATGCGCGCCTGCTGGAACTTGACCTCGCGGTCGAGGTCCACCACCACTCGGGTGTAGTTCTCCGCGTTCCAGTAGCGCAGGTTCCGCACCTGAATGCGCCCGCTCGGCACGCTGGCCGCCTTAGTCGTCGCCGGCTTGTTCTCCTCGGCTTTGATCGCCCGCAGCGCCTCCTTCGCCTTGGCGGCGTGGCGCGAACGCGGATAGCTCTTCAGGAAAGTCTCATAGCTTTCCTTCGCCTTGCTCTTGTCCTTCAGGTGGATGTTGTAAATCTGCGCGATGTTGAACAACGCGTCGTCGGAGTGGCGGCTATCCGGATACTCCTTGCGGAGTTGCGTGTAGGTCTCGATGGCCTTGTTTAGAAACTGGTCGCCGAAGCGCTGGCCCATCTCGTGGTACATCTCGCCGGAAGCGGCCAGGGCGTCGGCGGCCACGTTGGCGAAGGGCGCCTGGTCGTAGGTCCGGAAGTAGAGGTTGATGATCTTGAGGTAATCCTTCTCGGTGCGCTTGTCTTCAGGAGTTCCTTCCAGGCTGGCGCGCAGGCGCTGGGCGCGTTCGTAGGCTTCCTTGGCGATGCGGAGGCGCTCGCTGCGGCTGGCTTGGGCGGCGGGCGCGAGCGACGCCACGGCCAGCAGGGCGAGCAGCAGCCCTGCCACCACTCCCACCGATGTCGTCCGCCTCTGACCCCTGACCAAGTTCGGTTTACCTGTGGTCGTTTCTTACGCTACTCGTTCGTAAATACGACTCGTCCTTCCTTGTCCACCGTGCGATAAATTGTCGTGCTCCCAACCAGTTTGATGTTTCCCAATCTCCCGTAGAGCCCCTCGAGCTTGACGATATAGTCCTGGGTTTCGCGGTAAGGCGGAACGCCGCCGTTGCGGGTGACGGCGTTCTCGCCGGCGTTGTAGGCCGCCAGGGCCAGGCGCACGTTGCCCTTGAACTGATCCAGCAGATAGCGAAGGTGGCGCACGCCGGCAGAAATGTTCTGCTTGGGGTCGAAAGCGTCGCTGACTCCATACTGAGTCGCCGTCGCAGGCATGAGCTGCATAAGCCCCAGCGCGCCCTTGTAGGAGACGGCGCGCGGGTTCCACGCTGACTCCACTTCAATCAACGCCCGCACCAGGTTGGGGTCAACCTGGTGCTGCTTGGAAACAGCGTCGATGTGCCCCTGCATGTCGGCGAGCGACTGCTTGCGCTTCTCAACCAGACTGGCCGCCGCCTTCGCTCCGCCTTTCTTGGCGGCCGCGCGCAGCTCCATGTCGGTCTCGTTGATGAACACCATCCGCCCATTCTCGCTCACCAGGGTCATCACCTGCGCTCGGGCAGGGATCGCCGCAGCAGAGAACGCCAGCAGGCTTAAGGCAACTGTCATTGTGCGCATAGCTGTACGGGGAAGGGAATCTGCACGCAGCCCCGACCGACGGGGCCTGACCCGCAAAGGCAGGAACGTTTCCAGCGCAGCCGGAGTATACCAACCGGCAGCAGCGGGGTCAAAGCATTTTCTCCACAATGCCGTAGACATCCTCAAGCGCCTGTTGGAGTTGTGCGGGGTCCTTTCCTCCGGCCTCAGCCAGGTCGGGCCGGCCGCCGCCCGAGCCGCCCACCCGCTGGGCGACCTCTTTGACAATCTTCCCGGCGTGCAAGCGACTGGTCAGATCTTTGGTCACCCCGACGATGAGCGAAACTTTGCCGTTGGTGGCCGTCCCCAGCGCCACCACACCCGAGCCCAGCTTCTGCCGCAGGGTATCTACCAGGGCGCGCATGGTGGCCGCGTCAATGTCCTGCACCACAGCCGAGAGAACGCCGACATCTTTCACGCGCCTCACCTGCTCCACCAGGTCGTCCACCTGCGAGCGCGCGCTGCGCTCCTTAGCAGCCTGCAGTTGCTTTTCGAGCTGCTTTGTGTGCTGCGTCAGCCGGTCGACGGCTTCCACCACTTCCGCCTCGCTCACGCGCAACGTAGCCGCCACCTGGCGAAGGCTGTCGAGCGCCTGCTGGTAGGACTCAAGCGCCCGCGCGCCCGTGATGGCCTCGACACGGCGGATGCCGGCGGCGCTGCTCGACTCGCTCACCACCTTCAGCACGCCGATCTGCCCTGTGTGCCGCACGTGCGTGCCGCCGCAAAGCTCCTTGCTGAAGAACCCCTTCTCCTCGCCCGCATCGGGAATACTGATGACGCGGACGTTCTTCTCCGGGTACTTGTCGCCGAAGAAGGCCAGCGCGCCGCTGTGGAGCGCGGCGTCGAGGTCCATCCGTTCCTCGGTCACGGGGTTGTCGCGAAGAATCTGGTCGTTGGCCTGCCGCTCGATTTCTTCCAGCTCTTCGGGGTCGAGCGCGGCATAGTGAGAGAAGTCAAACCGCAGGCGGTCGGGCGCCACCAGCGACCC
>JAXIPK010000246.1:0-2093 GCA_045402975.1 Acidobacteriota bacterium | reverse complement strand
ACGCTGCCGCTCGATGCCCGCAAGCGCGTGCTGGAGCTGGCCGCGCGCCACCAGGTTCCCATCGTCGAGGACGGCATCTACTCCGCGTTGCGCCTGCGCGGCCGCGAGACGCCCTCGCTCAAAGCGCTCGACGCCCACGGCCTCGTCATCCACATCAACAGCTTCTCAAAGGTCTGCTTCTCCGGCCTGCGCGTTGGCTGGATGGTAGCCAGCGAGCCGGTCATCGAGCGCCTGCGCCTGGCCAAGCAGGCCACCGACCTCCACACCGACCAGCTGGCGCAGGCGGCGCTGGCCGAGTTCGGCCGCCGCGGCTGGCTGGGACGCCTGGTCAAGAAGGCGCGTGCGCTTTATCGTTCTCGTCTCGCTCGGATGGAAGCGGCCCTCGAAGCGCATTTCCCCGACGAGGTCGCCTGGACGCGCCCCGAAGGCGGAATGTCGGTCTGGGTTACGCTGCCCGTCGGGATGGATGCTTCGGCGCTGCTCTTCAAGGCGCGCGAGCAGCACGTGCTCTTCACGCCCGGGCGCTTCTTCTACTTCCAGGCCGTGCAGCCCAACACGCTGCGCCTGGGCTTCGCCGGCGTGAACGAGAAACAGATCGGCCACGGAATTGAAGTGTTGGGCGACTTGATCAAGGCCGAGTTGCGCCACCGCCGCCGCGCGCCCGAAGCCGACCGCGCCGCTCGCGTCGCCTTGGTCTAGCAAGGAACTGCGATGACTGAATCGAAGCCTCAATCTGAAACCTGCACCGCGCCGCTCTGCTCCGGCGGCGCGGTCGCCTGGTTTGAGAAGCACGGCCAGTCGAACTTCCTCGACGTCTGCTACGCCGCCGCCCCGGCGCGCATCCAGGCGGCGCTCGCGGCGGAATTGGAGTTTGTCCGTGCGGCGCTGCAGGGTTCGGGACGCGTCCTGGAAATCGGCTGTGGCGATGGCCGCTTGCTTGAATCCCTTCGCGACCTTGGTTGCGAGTGGGTGGGCATGGACTTGATGGAAAGCTATCTGCGCTTCGCGCGCTCCAGCCGCCAGGTCGCCGCCGGCACCGGCTTCGCCGCCGGCCGCGCCGGCCAGTTGCCTTTCGCCGACTCGAGTTTCGACGCCGTCCTCTGCGCGCAAAACACCCTGGGCTTGCTCGGCGAGGAAAAGCTGCCCACGCTGCGCGAAGCCGCGCGGGTCACTCGCCCCGGGGGCAAGCTGGTCTTCGTCGTCTACTCTGAGTTCTCCATCATCCCACGGGTCGAGTGGTACACGCAGATGCTCCAGCAGGGGATGATGGCGCCGATTGATTGGGCGCAGTCCGGGCCCGAGCTGCTGCTGACCGAAGACGGCCACGCCTCGGAGTGCTTCCGCCGCCAGCGCCTGGAGGCGCTCTTCGCCGAGGCTGGACTCATGTCGCGCCTGGCGCGCGTCGGCGAAATCTACTGGGCCGCGACGAGTTTGAAATCTCCAATCTCAAATTTGAAATCGTAGGAGGAACGACAATGCAATTCATGAACGACGAGAAATGGCGGGTCAAAGTCGGACTGGCCGAGATGCTGAAGGGCGGCGTCATCATGGACGTCACCAACGCCGACCAGGCCCGCATTGCCGAGCAGGCCGGCGCCTGCGCGGTGATGGCGCTGGAGCGCGTCCCGGCCGACATCCGCAAGGAAGGAGGCGTGGCCCGCATGGCCTCGCCGAAAATCATCCGAGAAATCATGGACACCGTCACCATCCCGGTGATGGCCAAGGTGCGCATCGGGCACTTTGTCGAAGCCCAGGTGCTCGAAGCCCTGGAGGTCGACTTCATCGACGAGAGCGAAGTGCTCACGCCCGCCGACGAAGAAAACCACGTTTGGAAGCACACCTTCAAAGTGCCCTTCGTCTGCGGCTGCCGCGACCTGGGCGAGGCACTGCGTCGCATCGCCGAAGGCGCCGCCATGATTCGCACCAAGGGCGAGGCCGGTTCGGGCAACGTGGTCGAAGCGGTGCGCCACATGCGCGCCATCGTCGGCACGATGAAGAAGCTGACCGTGATGGGGAAGGAAGAGCTGGTGCAGGAGTCGAAGCGGCTGGGCGCGCCTTTGGAGCTGGTCGAGTGGGTGGCCGCGCACGGCAAG
>JAXIPK010000112.1:0-4486 GCA_045402975.1 Acidobacteriota bacterium | reverse complement strand
CGGCGCGGCTGAGCAACTCCGGCCCGCCGGGGCTGCTGCTCTACGGGTTCACCGTCACCTTCGCCACCGTGGACTGGGTGATGTCCGTCGACCCGCACTGGTACTCGACCATCTTCGCCCTCATCTTCATCGCCGGGCAGGTGCTGAGCACCATCGCCTTCGCGATTTTGATGACGCGGCTACTGGCCGATCGTCCGCCGCTGGCCGGCGTCCTCCGCCCTGCGCATCTGCACGACCTCGGCAACCTGATGTTCGCCTTCACGATGATCTGGGCCTACGTTTCTTTCTCGCAGTTCCTCATCATATGGTCGGGGAACCTGCCGGAGACCATCACCTGGTACAAGGCCCGCAGCGAGGGCGGGTGGCAGTGGGTGGCGGTGGGGCTGTTTCTGTTCAGCTTTGCGTTGCCGTTCGTGATCCTGCTTTCGCGGTGGGTCAAGCGCCAGGCGCGGCTGCTGGCGATGGTGGCGGGCTGGGTGCTGTTCATGCGTCTGGTGGAGCTGTTTTGGATTGTGCAGCCGTCGTTTCGTCCCGAGATTTCGCTGCACTGGATGGACGTGGCAGCGCCCATCGCGGTCGGGGGATTCTGGCTGGCGTTCTACATTCGGCAGTTGAAGAGCCGGCCGCTGCTGCCGGAGCGCGACCCGAGAATGCACGAGGCCTTTGCCGATGTCCACGCACACTGAGTCGAGCGCGAAACACGAGCTGCGCGACGTCCCCGTCCGCATCATGGCGTACGTGGTGGTGGGATTGGCGCTGCTGACGCTGGGCGGGATGGGCGTGAGCTGGTGGTATCTGGGCGCGGTGGAGAAAGAAGAGAAGGCCGCCGAGCGCCCGCTGCCGCCGCTGGCGGCCACGCTGCCGGAAGTGCCGCCCGAGCCGCGGCTCCAGGTTGCGCCGGCCGCCGACCTGGCAACTCTTCACACGCGCGAGGATGCGCTGCTCAACAGCTACGGATGGGTGGACGCCCAGTCGGGGCTGGTGCGAATCCCCATTGACCGAGCGATTGAGGTGCTGGCGGAACGAGGATTGCCGGCTCGTCCTGAGGCCAGCCCTGACGCTGGCCGAAGGGCGCGGGAACAGAATGAAGGCAAGGCCAAACAGTAGAACGATTCGCCGGCGGCGCTGCGCCGTGGTGCTGGCGGTGTGGTGTGCGCTGAGCCTGAGCGGGAGCGGATCGGTGCTGGCGCAGTCGCCCGCCGAGGTGATTCAGCAGGTGGCGTTCGAGCAGAGAATCAACCAGCCACTGCCGCTGGAACTGGTGTTCCGCGATGAAGCCGGGCGCACGGTGGCGCTGGGCGATTACTTCGGCCGGCGGCCGGTGGTGCTGGCGCTGGTCTACTACGAGTGCCCGATGCTTTGCACCTACGTGCTCGATGGGCTGGTGCGCGGCCTCAAGCCGCTTTCCTTCAACCCGGGGCAGGACTTTGACGTCGTCGTGGTCAGCTTCAATCCCAAGGAGACGCCGGAACTGGCGGCAGCGAAGAAGGAGAACTACGTCCGGCTCTACGGCCGGCCGGGGACGATGGGCGGCTGGCACTTCCTGACCGGTGAGGCGGAGGCGATTCGAGCTTTGACCGAGGCCGTGGGCTTCCGGTATCTCTATGACGCCGAGACCCAGCAGTACGCCCACGCCAGCGGCGTGGTGGTGCTGACGCCGCAGGGCAAGCTGTTCCGGTATTTCTACGGGATCGACTACGCGCCACGCGACCTGCGGCTGGCGCTGGTGGAAGCGTCGAGCGGCAAGCTGGGCACGGTGACCGACCAGCTTCTTTTGTTCTGCTACCACTACGATCCGACCACCGGGAAGTACGGCTTGCTCATCATGCGAGTGCTGCAGGCGATGGGGTTGGCCACGGTGTTGGCATTGGGAACGTTTATGGTGACGATGTTCCGCCGCGAGCGGCGGCTCCCGACTGCGCCGGCGAGCCCGGGGACGAAAACATGAGCGCTGTGATGCTCGCCATGTGGCTCCTGCAGTCGGGCATCCCTCTGTTTCCCGACCAGGCTTCGAGCGTGGCGCGCCAGGTGGACGCGCTCTACTACTACCTGACCGGCGTTACAATTTTCTTCTCGGTGCTGATTTTCTCGCTGGTGTTCTATTTCGCCATCCGCTACCGGCGCCGTTCGGAAGACGAGCTGCCCAAGCCCATCCACGGCTCGCTGAAGCTGGAGATTTTCTGGTCGGTGGTGCCACTGGCGCTGACGATGGTGATGTTTTTCTGGGGGGCGACGCTCTTCTACCACATCCGGCGGCCACCCAGCGACGCGACGCAACTCTTCGTCGTCGGCAAGCAGTGGATGTGGAAGGTGCAGCACCCCGACGGCCAGCGGGAGATCAATGAGTTGCACGTCCCGATGGGGCGGCCCATCAAGCTGACCATGACCTCCGAGGACGTCATCCACAGTTTTTTCATCCCGGCGTTCCGCATCAAGATGGACGTGCTGCCGGGGCGTTACACCGAGCTATGGTTCACGGCCACGCGCGCGGGCGAGTACCACCTGTTCTGCGCCGAGTACTGCGGCACCAAGCACTCGGCCATGATCGGGCGGGTCGTAGTGCTGGAGCCGGCGGACTACGAGAACTGGCTGGCGGGCTCGCCTTCGGGCGAATCGCTGGAGCAGGCCGGCGGGAGGCTGTTCCGCCAGTTCAACTGCCACACCTGCCACGAGGCGGGGCCGACTTCGCGCGGGCCGTCGCTGCATGAAATCTTCGGCAAGAGTGTTCGGCTGAAATCGGGCGCCACCATCACCGCCGATGAAGGCTACCTGCGAGAGTCCATCCTGCTGCCCAACGCCAAAGTGGTGGCGGGCTTTGACCCGGTGATGCCCACGTATCAGGGCCTGGCCAGCGAAGAGCAGGTGATGCAGTTGATCGCCTACATCAAGTCCCTGACGCGACAGGAAGGAAAGGCCTCGACCCCATGAGCGCCACGCCCGCCACTGCCAGCCCCAAGATGCCGGCCGTCCACTACTTGAACGTGGACTACGGCATCCGTTCCTGGCTGCTGACCACCGACCACAAGCGCATCGCGCTACTGTATCTCGGCTCGATCACTCTGATGTTCGTGCTGGGCGGGCTGTTCGCCACCGCGATTCGCCTCGAGCTGCTGACGCCGGCGGGCGACCTGGTTCAATCCGAGAACTACAACAAGCTCTTCACCCTGCACGGCGTCATCATGATTTTCTTCTTCCTGATTCCCTCGGTACCGGCGGTGCTCGGCAATTTCCTCGTCCCGATGATGATTGGGGCGCGCGACCTGGCCTTCCCGCGCATCAACCTGCTGAGCTGGTACATCTACACTGTGGGCGGGCTGGTCACGCTGGTGGCGATGGTGGCCGGCGGCGTGGACACTGGCTGGACCTTCTACACGCCCTACAGCAGCACCTACTCCAACACCAACGTAATGCTGACCGCGGTGGGTGTGTTCATCAGCGGTTTTTCGTCCATCCTGACCGGGTTCAACTTCATCGTCACCATCCACAAGATGCGGGCACCGGGGCTGACCTGGTTCCGGCTGCCGCTGTTCATCTGGGCGCACTACGCCACCAGCCTCATCATGATTCTGGGGACGCCGGTGGTGGCCATCGCCATCGCACTGGTGGGGCTGGAGCGGCTGTTCCACATCGGCATCTTCGACCCCAAGCTGGGCGGCGACCCGGTGCTGTTCCAGCACTTGTTCTGGTTTTACTCGCACCCGGCCGTGTACATCATGATTCTGCCGTCGATGGGCGTCATCAGCGAGATCATCACCTGCTTCTCGCGCAAGAAAGTTTTCGGCTACAACTTCATCGCGTTCTCCAGCGTGGCGATTGCGCTCATCGGCTTCCTGGTGTGGGGCCACCACATGTTCGTCAGCAGCCAGTCGATGTACGCCGGGATGGTGTTTTCCATCCTGAGCTTCTTCGTGGCGATACCCTCGGCGGTGAAGGTGTTCAACTGGACGGCAACGAT
This sequence comes from Acidobacteriota bacterium, assembly GCA_045402975.1. GTDB lineage: Bacteria > Acidobacteriota > Terriglobia > Acidiferrales > 2-02-FULL-67-57 > JACPRL01. The sequence continues at coordinate 531 of JAXIPK010000112.1, read as the reverse complement.
GTACAAGGGCTCGGTCTCCTACGACGCGCCGATGATGTACGCCATGGGATTCATCGGCCTGTTCACCATGGGCGGGCTGACGGGGATGTTCCTGGCGACGCTGGCCACCGACGTACACCTGCACGACACCTACTTCGTCGTCGCCCACTTCCACTACATCATGGTGGGCGGCGCCATCATGGGCTACCTGGGCGGGATCCACTACTGGTGGCCGAAGATCTCCGGCCGGCTGTACCCGGAGCCCTGGGCGCGCATGGCGGCCTGGATTATCTTCATCGGGTTCAACCTGACGTTCTTCCCGCAATTCATTCTCGGCTACTTGGGGATGCCGCGGCGCTACCACGCCTATCCGGACGAGTTTCAGGTGTTGAATGTAATGTCGACCGCGGGCGCGTCCATCCTGGCGGTGGGGTACGCGATTCCACTCATTTACCTGGTGTGGTCGCTGCGCTACGGGCCCATTGCCGGGCCGAACCCGTGGGGTGCTAAGGGCCTCGAGTGGCAGACGCCCTCGCCGCCGCCGACCAATAA
>JAXIPK010000134.1:0-7267 GCA_045402975.1 Acidobacteriota bacterium | reverse complement strand
CCGGCGCCGAATGAGGACGCGTTTCGACGCATCTCCGACAAGCTCATCTGCCAGTGCGGCTGCAACTACGGTCTGACCAACTGCCCGCACCTGCAATGCCCGTCGGCGCCGGTGCTGCGCGCCAAGATTCGCGAGAAGCTTGCCGCCGGTCAAAGCGAGCCGCAGATTCTGGAGGCGATGGTGGCGGAGTTCGGGCCCGCCATTCTGGCCGCGCCGCCCGCCGAGGGGTTCAACCTCACCGCCTGGGTGATGCCGTTCGTGGTCCTGGCCCTGGGCCTGGGTCTTGTTTACTTCGTCGCCCGCCGCTGGCTGGCGCGCCGCAAGCCGGCCGCGCCCGACCCTTACCTGCTCGAGCGCTACCGCGCCGACCTCGAGAAGGAAATGAAGCGGTTGGAGGAGTAGCCGGAAATGATTGTCTTCGCCTGCGCTGCGCTGACGCTCGCAGCTCTCCTCTATGTCTTCTGGCTTACACCCGAGCCGGTCCGCGTAAAAACCGCTTTGGAGCGCGACCGCGAGTTCCTCCAGCAGCGCCGCGAGGTTGTCTACGAAAACCTGCGCGACCTTCACCTCGAGTTTCGTATGGGCAAGCTCTCCGAGCAGGACTACCAGCTCACCAAATCCCGCTACCAGGAAGAGCTGGCTCTTTTGCATCACGAAGTGGAGAAGCTGGGCGGGCCGGCCGCCGCTCCGCACGTCGTCCCCGGGCGCTGCGCCCGCTGCGGACGCGACAATCCCGCCGACAACCGTTTCTGCGGCGCCTGCGGCGCCGAGCTGCCGCGTGTGGAGAACGCGTAATGAAACGCGCGCACGCCATTCTTTCCGTTGCGGCTCTGGGAGCAGCGCTCGCGCTGGCTCCGGCGGCGCAAGCGGTCGACATTTCCGGCCGGGTCATCAACGCCACCACCGGCAAGCCGGTCGCCGACCAATCAGTCAATCTGGTGGCGCTGCGCGGGCAGATGGTCCCGGTGCGCGATACCGTTACCGCGGCCGACGGCAGCTTCCGCTTTGTGGTCGCCGCCAATCCCAGCGAGCGCTTCTTGGTACAGGTTCCCTTCCGCGGCGTGAACTACAACAAGCCGGCCCTGCTCGAAACCGGCGACCGCATCACGGTGGACATCGAAGTTTACGAAACCGGGGCGCGCGCCGAGGAGGTCAGCGTCGAGGCCCAGACCATCCTGCTCGAGCCGCACCCCGACCACATGCGCATCAACGAGTTCTACGCCCTGCGCAACGTCTCCGAGCCCAAGCGCACCTACGCGCCCGACGCGGGCAGCTTCCGCTTCACACTGCCCGGCCTGGTGGGCGACCTTCAGGTCAGCGCCGCGCGCGCCAGCGGCATGCAGCTCAAGCAGCAGCCCCAGGAAACCGACCAGCCCAATACCTACGCCATCAACTTCCCGCTCTATCCCGGCGAGACGGAAATCCAGGTGAGCTACGTGCTCCCGTTGAGCGGCACCGAGATGAGCCTGCGCCTGCCCTTGATCCATCCCACGGCGCGCCGGCATCTGGCGGCGCCGCGCGCCAGCGTCGAAGTCCAGGGCGCGGGCTTGAAGGAAATCGAGCAGACCCAGGTGCCGCAGGCGCGCGTCTACCGCATTGAATCCGACAAAGAGTTGAACGTGCGCATCAAGGTTAACCCCGCGGCGCTCGAAGCCGCCGAGGCGGCAGCGCAGGCCGCGCCCGCGGCGCCGGAAGCCTCCGAGGGCGGGGCCACCGTTACCATCGTTCCCCAACCCGCCAACCAGGCGCAGTGGTATATTGTCGGCCTTTCGCTGGCCGTGCTGATGCTCGGCCTGTTTTATCTGTACTCGTTGCCGCCCGTGCCTGCAGCCGGACCGGCGGACCCAACCACCCATGCCAGCGCCCGCAGCTCCCGCGCCTCCCGGTAGCCCTCGAATCACGCTCGAACAAGTCAGCAAGTTTTTCGGACGCTTCGTCGCGCTCGACCGGCTCGGGTTCGCCATCGAGCCCGGCGAGTTTGTCGTTGTGCTCGGCCGCAACGGCGCCGGCAAGACCACGCTGCTGCGTACGCTCGCTCTGCTTCAGAACCCGTCCGAGGGCGAGGTGCTTTTCGACGGCCAACCGGCGCGCGGTTTGCCCGCCGACTTCAAGCGCCGGCTCGGCTTTTGCGGCCATGAGCTGGCGCTCTACGACGAGCTCACCGCCGAAGAAAACCTCCACTTCTACGCTCGGCTTTATGGGGTCGCCGACGCCGCGCGCCGCGTCCCGGAAGTGCTCGAAGAGATGGGCCTGGGTGACCGCGCCCGCAGCCGCGCCCGCAGTCTTTCGCGCGGCTTGAAGCAGCGCCTGGCGCTGGCGCGCGCCTGGCTGCATCGCCCCGACATCCTGCTGCTGGATGAGCCCGCCACCGGCCTAGACGCGCCCACGCGCGAGCGGCTGCACGCCTGGCTGGCGGGCTGCCATCGCAGCGGCCGCACCGTCATCCTCAGCTCGCATGATCTGGCCGAGAGCCTGCGCCCCGCCACGCGCGTGCTGCTGCTGGAAAAGGGCCGCGTGCTTTTCGATGGGCCCAACAGTCCCGGTCTGGCCGATGAGCTCAAGGCTCGTCTGGTGGCGGCGGCCTCATGAGCACCTGGCGCGTCGCCACCGCCATTCTCCGCAAGGATCTGTTGTCCGAATGGCGCACCAAAGACGTCCTAACCGGCGTGCTGCTCTTCGGCTTCACGGTTTCTGTCGCTTTCACCTTCGCCTTCGAACCGACAGCCGAGGAAGCCCGCGCCATCGCCGGCGGGCTGCTGTGGCTCGCCTTCTTGTTCGCCTCCATTCTGGGACTGAACCGCGGCTTTGCCCGCGAAACCGCCAACGATTGCCTCGCCGGCCTGCGCCTGGCGCCCGCCGACCCGGGCGCCATCTATCTGGGCAAGCTGCTGAGCAACCTGCTGCTGCTCTTCGTCGCCGAGCTGGTCCTGCTGCCCGTCTTCGGACTCTTCTTCAACCTTTCGCTCTGGGGGCGGCCGGGCTCGCTGCTGCTGATTCTCTTTCTCGGCACCTGGGGCCTGACGGCGCTGGGCACGATGTTCTCTGCCGTCAGCGCCAACACGCGCATGCAGGAGCTGATGCTGCCGCTGCTGCTGCTGCCGCTGACCGTGCCGGTCCTGGTCGCCGCCGTGGACCTCACCGCCACGCTGCTGGCCGACCTGCCCCTCCGCCTGGCGTCGCTCCAGTTCAGGTTACTGCTGGGTTTTGATATCATCTTCACGCTGTTGTGCTGGCTGCTCTTCGGCTACGTGATTGAGGAATAGGAGCGCGTGAACGAGTCCACCTATCAACGCCTGTCGCTCGCCCTGCTGGGCGCCACCCTGCTGCTGCTTTTGGTGGCGTTCTACCAGGTCTTCTTCGTCGTCCCCACCGAGCGGACGATGGGGACCGTGCAGCGCATCTTTTACATCCACATGCCGTCGGCTACCGTCGCCTTCAATCTTTTCTTCGTCGTCTTCGTGTGCAGCATCGGCTACCTGCGCACGCGGCGCCCCGGCTGGGACCACGTCGCCGTTTCCGCCGCCGAGGTGGGCGTCATCTTCTGCGCGGCGGTGCTCATCACCGGCCCTCTGTGGGCCAAGCCCGTCTGGGGCATCTGGTGGACGTGGGACCCGCGGTTGACCACGACGCTGATTCTCTTCCTCATCTTCGTCGGCTACCTGATGCTGCGCGTCTACGTCGAAGACCCGAACCGGCGCGCCTTGCTCTCCGCCGTGGTGGGCATCATCGGTTTTGTGGACGTGCCCATCGTTTACATCGCCAACCGCTTCCGCGGCCAGCACCCCAAGCCGGTGATTGCGGGCGGCGAAGAATCCGGCCTGGCGCCGGAGATGTGGGTCGGGCTCACCTGGGCGCTGCTGGCGATGAACGCCCTGGGACTTCTGCTGTTCCTGTATCGCTATCGGCTCGAAACGATGCGCGCCGAGCTGGACGAACTGCACCGCCGCACGCGCGCCTAAAGGACGGGTTCATGGACATCGGCCTCAAGCATCTCTTCTACGCCTTCGCGCTGGTCTGGGTGCTGCACATCGGCTATCTGCTCAACCTGTCTTTCCGTCAGAAGCGCCTGGCCGATGAGCTGCGCGCCTTGAAGGATTCGCTCCGCGGCAAGGCGGAGAAGTAGCGCCACAGCAAATCAGCTGTCACCGAGGTGACACAATGCAAGTTGGATTCGTCGGCCTGGGGCGCATGGGGAGCGCGATGGTGGCGCGGCTGCTGCGCGCCGGCCACAGCGTCCTTGTGTATGACTTGCAACCCGACCGCGCCCGGGCGCTGGCGCGCAAGGGCGCCCGCCCCGCCACCACCCTGGGCGGCGTGCTGGAGCAGCTCAAGGCGCCGCGCATTGTCTGGCTGATGGTGCCCGCCGCCGGCGCGGTAGGCGCCCTGCTGCGCGGCCTCGAATCGTACCTGCACGCCGGCGACATCGTGATTGACGGTGGCAACTCCGACCCCCGCGACTCCGTGGCCCGCGCCCGCGTCCTACGCCAGGAGGGCATTCACTTTCTCGACGTCGGCACCAGCGGCGGCGTCTGGGGCGAGAAACAAGGCTTCTGCCTGATGGTCGGCGGCGAGCGCGACGTCTTCCGCCGCGTCGAGCCGCTCTTCAAGTCGCTGGCGCCCAAGGACGGCTACGCGCACGTGGGTCCCAGCGGCGCCGGCCATTTCGTCAAGATGATTCACAACGGCATCGAGTACGGCCTGCTGGAAGCCTACGGCGAAGGCTTCGAGCTGCTGGCCGAGTCCGACTACAAACTCGACCTGCACCAGCTCGCCCGCCTCTGGAACCGCGGCAGCGTGATTCGCTCCTGGCTCCTGGAGCTCACCGAGTCCGCGCTGAGCAAGGACCCGCGCCTGCGTGGCATCCGTGGCTATGTGGAAGACTCCGGCTACGGCCGCGGCACCATGCGCGAGGCCTTCACCCGCGGCGTGCCGGCGCCAGCGCTGGCGATGGCGCTCTTCGCCCGTTTCCGCTCGCGCCAGAAGGATCCTTTCAGCGCCAAGCTCATTGCCGCGCTGCGCCACGAATTCGGCGGCCACGAGGTCAAGAAGAAGTGATTGCCCCGACTCAAGCCGCGCCCGCCCGACGAGACTCGCCGGCCGCTTCGCGGCTCGAGTCCTGCGGCATCGTCATCTTCGGCGCCTCCGGCGACCTCACCAGCCGCAAGCTTCTGCCCGCCCTCTACAGCTTGTTCTGCCGGCGCCGCCTGCCGGAGAACTTCTATATTGTGGGCGTAGCCCGGCATCCGATGGGCGCCGAGCGTTTTCGCGAGCAGATGCGCGCCGCCATCGGAAAGGAACTGGAGGAGAGCGCGTGGCGAGAGTTTGCTCCGAAGCTCGACTACTTCAGCCTGGACGCCACCAGCCCTGAGGCCTACCAGCGCCTGCGCCAGCAATTAGAAGGGCTCGACCGCCAGCATGGCGTCACGGGCAACTACCTTTTCTACCTGGCCGTGCCGCCCGACCTCTCTGCGCCCATTGTCACCGGCCTCGGCGCCGCCGGTCTGGCTGCCGCGGGCGTGAACCGGCGGCTGATCGTCGAGAAGCCCTTCGGGCGCGACCGCGAGTCTGCCCGCCAGTTGAACGCACTCATCCGCAGCGTATTCCCGGAAGAGCAAGTCTATCGCATCGACCACTTCCTCGGCAAAGAAACCGTCCAGAATGTCTCCGTGCTGCGCTTTGCCAACGGCATCTTCGAGCCGCTGTGGAACCGGAATCACATCGACCACGTTCAGATCACGGTGGCCGAAGACCTTGGCGTCGAGCACCGCGCCGCCTTCTACGAAAAGGCCGGCGCCGTCCGCGACATGATTCAGAACCACCTCCTGCAGGTGCTCTGCCTTGTGGCCATGGAGCCGCCCGCTTCCTTCGATGCGCGCTACGTGCATCAGGAAAAGCTGAAGGTCCTGCAAGCCCTCCAGCCGCTTGAGGCTTCGCGCGCCGCCCGCGGGCAGTATGGCCCCGGCCGCCTGGAGGGGCACGAGGTCCCCGGCTATCGGCAGGAAGAGGGGGTTGATTCCCAGTCATCAGCGGAAACCTACGCGGCGGTGAAGTTCGAGCTGCAGAACTGGCGCTGGGCGGGTGTTCCCTTCTACCTGCGCACGGGAAAAAGAATGGCGGGCAAAGTCAGCCAAGTCTCGGTCCAGTTCCGCGACGCTCCTCTGCACGTGTTTGCCTGCACCAGAATGCAACCCTGCGAGCCCAACCTGCTGCGGCTGCGCATCCAGCCCGACGAAGGCATCTCGCTGCGCGTCATCGCCAAGACGCCCGGGCTCGAAGTCGTGGGTCGCTCGGCCGAGCTCGACTTCGACTACGACGCCGGCTATGAAGCCGAGTCGCCCTCGGCCTACGAAACCCTGCTGCTCGATGCCCTCGAAGGCGATTCGATGCTCTTCTCCACCGGCGAATGGGTCGAGGCCTCCTGGGGCCTCATTGACCCCTTGCTCGAGGCCTGGGCAGCGCAACCGCCGGCCGACTTCCCCAATTACGCTGCCGGAAACTGGGGCCCCAAAGCCGCCGACGAACTGCTGGCACGCGACGGGCGCCGCTGGCATCTACCCTGAGAGGAACCGTGCGCGGCACGCTCATTATCTGCGCCGACTACGAGAGCCTCTGCCACGAGGCGGCGCGCCGCTTTGCCTCGGCCGCCGAAGCCACCGGCCGCCGTCCCTTCCGCGTGGCGCTCTCCGGCGGCGGCACCCCGCGGCGCCTCTATGAGTTGCTCGCTACTTCCGAGTTTCAGCGGCGCATCCCCTGGGAGCGGGTGCATTTCTTCTGGAGCGATGAACGCATGGTCCCTCACGACCACCCGCAGAGCAACTGCAAACTGGTGCGCGACTCCCTCCTCAAGCACGTTCGCATCCCGCCGAAAAACATTCACCCCGTGCCTGTCAGCCTGCCGCTCGCCCAAGCCGCTACCGAGTACGAGCAGGAGCTGCGGCGCACCTTCGGGCGTCGCTGGGGCTTTCCCGAGTTTGATTTGATCCTGCTGGGCCTGGGCGACGATGGCCACACCGCCTCGCTCTTTCCCGGCTCGCCCGCCCTGCATGAAAAGCAGCGCTGGGTGGCCGCGCACCAGCCGCCGCACCTGCCCGGCCGCATCACCTTGACGCTCCCGGTGCTCAACGCCGCGCGGCGGGTTTTCTTTCTCGTTTCCGGCGACACCAAGGCCACCGCGCTGCGAGTAGCGCTGGAGGCCTCGGGCCACTTGCCGGCGCAATTGGTTCACCCGAAAAAGGGCGAGCTGCTCTGGCTGGCGGACTCGGCCGCG
>JAXIPK010000327.1:0-2201 GCA_045402975.1 Acidobacteriota bacterium | reverse complement strand
TGTGCTGTGGATGGGCGCGCGCGCGGTCCTTCAAGGTTTGCAGGATGTCCATGTTCTCCCCGGGGAAGAGGGAGAATAGACTGCCTCGGAGTGCGAGTCAACCGGCTAACATCAGAGCGCAAGGTTGCGTCTAGCGCTCCGGGAGCAAGAGATGAAGAGACTGCTGTGGACAACGGCATTGCTGCTGGCGGCGGCGCCGGCCGGGGCGCATCCCAGCGTCAGCGTGGTGATGGACAGCCGCGGCAACGTCTACTACAGCGACCTGAAACAGGTCTGGAAGATTGCCCCGGACGGGAAGAAGAGCATCGCCGTGGCCAATGTGCACACGCACGAGCTCTATGTGGACGCCGAGGACAACCTCTACGGCGAGCATCTGTGGTACGAGGGCGAGGCGATCGATAAGTGGGGACACTATGTGTGGCGACTCGGCGCCGACGGAAAGCTGACTAAGAGTATTCCGCCGCGCCAGGGTTTCCGCGACGACTACCGCGACTTCAGCTTCGTGCGCGACCGCGCCGGGAACATGTATTGGGCGGAGCGGGAGGCGCGGCCCATCGTCATCCGCAGGGTTGCGCTCGACGGCAAGGCCACCGACCTGGGAGCCGATGCCGGCTTGAGCGATGTCCGCTGGATGACCGCCACTCCGGACGGCACGGTGTACTTCACCGATGGGCCCGACCTGGTGCGTATCGCCCCGGACGGAAAAGCGACACGGCTGGCGCGCGGGTTGAAGGAGCGCCGGTGGTCGCAACCGCTGACCTGGTTCAACGACACGCATAACCTGATGGGATTGTGGACGGACGCGCGCGGGAATGTGTATGTGGCGGGCTACGGTGCGCGCAAGGTGAAGCGAGTGAGCCCGGAGGGACGGGTAGAGGTGGTGCGGGAGTCGCCGCTGGGGTGGGCGCCGACGGGCGGGATGGTCGCACCCAACGGCGACCTGTGGCTGCTGGAGTATGCCGACCCCTTTGCGGTGCGCGTCCGCCGCATCCGCCGCGACGGGACTGAAACAACCTACTAGGCTGCGACGGCGCCCGCGAGCCAGGCTTTGACTTCTTCGAGGCTGGGGACGCGCCCGCTGCACTTGACCTGATTCTCAATTACCACCCCGGGCGTCAGCAGCACCTGGCGGCGGGCGAACTGCACCGGATCGGTGACGTGAACGACTTCAGCCTCGAGCTGGAGTTCCCTCAGTGCCCGGCGGACAATTTCTTCCGTGGCGCGGCAGCGGGAGCAGCCGGGACCCAGGATTTCGATCTTCACGGTTGTTCCTCCTACGAGAAGTAGAGTTGCCCGGCGGCCCAGCCGACCAGGGTGCCGAGCACAATGATCGTCAGCACGTAAACCACAGCTTTGCGGGGGCCGAAGACGCGAGCGATGGCGAGCCAATTGGGCAGGCTCAGGCCGGGGCCGGTCAGCAGGAGCGCCAGCGCCGGGCCCGGGCCCATGCCCTTCTTCATCAGCGTATCGACGAAGGGCGCTTCCGTCATGGTGGCAAAGTAGCTGGTCGAGCCAATCACGGTGGCGAGAAAGGAAGCCAGCAGCCCGTTGCCGCCCAGCCAGTTCTGAATCCAGGTCTCGGGCAGCAGCTTGCCGAGGACGCCGACGACGAACACGCCCAGCAGCAGCAAGGGGAAGATAATGCGGACGAACCACCAGGTCTCCTTGAGCCAGGCTGAAATCTCCTGACGCGTTTTTGTCCGCCAGGCAAAAAGGGCGACCAGCGCGGTGCCGGCGGCCCAGACGTAGACCTTGTGAAGGTAGGGGCCGCTCTGCACAAGGTAGTTCGGCGCCAGGAGGGTGAGGACGAGCAGGATAAGCAAGCCGACGGTTCCCCGCGAGGCAATGACGGCGCCGGGCCGGGGCCGGGTGAAGAGAGCAGCTTCGCGGGCCTGCTCTTCGCGGCGGAAGGCGCCGACCATGACGGCGCCGACGACAAAGGCCATCAGCAGCGCGCCTACCACGCGCGCGGCCACCATCTCCGCGCCCAGGATGGCGCCGGTGTAGACGAGCGCGAGGAGGTTGGTGGCCGGGGCGACCCAAAGCAGAATGAAAGCGGGGCCAATGCCGGCGCCGCCGTAGTAGAGCCCGCTGGCCACGGGGATGACCGTGCAGGAGCAGGCGGCGACGAAGAAGCTCGAGCCGGCGGCGAGCGGGAAGGCGGTTGTCTTCCGCGCCTGGGTTCCGAGGTAGTGGAGGAT
>JAXIPK010000371.1:0-8247 GCA_045402975.1 Acidobacteriota bacterium | reverse complement strand
GGCGAGCACCTGGTGGCGGCCCACCTGCTGCTGCAGCATCTGCGTCCCGAGGATGAAGCGGCGCTGGCCAGCTACGCGCTCACCCGCAGCAGTTGCTGCTCCACCTGAGCTTTGTCGCGGGTGAAGCCGGCCTGCGGCTGCAGGGTGCGCGCGTAGCTGGCCAGCGCCGCTTCATCCTCGGGACGCAGATGCTGCAGCAGCAGGTGGGCCGCCACCAGGTGCTCGCCGCGCAGCAGGAAAACCGCCGGGCTGGCTTCGACCAGCAGCAGAATGCGCACCGGCGCGCGCGTGGGCGCAAAGTGCGCCACCGTTTGCGGCGCGCCGTCTTCATGCAGGCGGAAGTTGGCGGCCTTCAGGTCGGCGACGAAGTTCCCCGCCCGGTCGGTAACCGCCACGTCCACGTTGACCAGCCGCACTTCGACCCGCAGCGGCGGAGCTTCCTGGGCGAGCGCAGGCAGGGCGGCGGAGACTAAGAGAGTCGTGAGAGGAGCGAGAGCGAAGAGGCTACGACTCAGGCGCGTAAAACCCCTTGCGCGCGAGGATTTCAACCTTGAGCTCTTTGCGGTTCTGGTCCAGCACTTTCAGCGGCGTCCCGTCCGGGCTCACCAGCTTGAGCTCGATCTTGTGGAACTTGCCGTCGCGCTGGAAAGGCTTGGGGCGGAAGGCCAGGCTGTACTGGTTGCGCAGCAGCGTGCCGACTTCCTCGTAGATGCTGGGCAGTTGGGTGATGAAGCGCGGATTCCAGAAGCGCCCGCCGGTCTGCTCGGAGAGGTCGCGCATTTGCGCCTCCGCGAGATTGATCTTCATGCGCAATTCGTCGGCCCCGCGCTGCATGCCACGGCCGTAGCGGGGATTGCCGCTGACGCGGTCGGCGGCCAGCAACGCTGGCCAGCCCATGCCGATGGTGAAGATCGGGACACCGGCCGCGCGCGCCGCCTTGCGGGCATCGTCCCACGTGTGCTTGCTGAACGTGTCAACGCCGGTGCCGATGACGATGATGGACTTCTTGCCCTCGACGTCCTTCAACCGGTCGAGCGTGTCAATCACCGCGTCATAGACGTTCACTTCACTGAAGCCGCCGTACTGCATGTGGTTCAGGTGGTTGACGATCTCGTTCGTGTCGCGCGTGAAGTCCACCTCGATGCGCGGCCGCATGTCGTAGGAGACCAGCGCCACCCAGTCTTCCTTGCGCAATTGCCGCAGGAAAAGATAGGCCGCATCGAGGTTGTCGTAGCGGATGTAGCCGATGTAGGGCGAGGCCTCGACCACCAGCACCGCGGTCAGCGGCGCCTCGGTGGGCGCGAACGCCACCACTTCCTGTTCCACGCCGTCCATGTAGACGCGAAAGTGCTCCTTCTTCAGTCCGGGGATAAACGTGCCCGACTTCGGGTCCACCACCGAGAGGTCAATGCTCACCACCGGAACGTCCACGCGCAAGGCGTAGGGGACTTCTTCCTGTTTTTCCTGCCGCGGCTGGATGGGGCCTTGTTTCTGCTCGGAGGGCGGCGGCGGCTGCTGCGCCAGCGCCAGGAAGGCGCCCCCGCCCGCCAGGAGTAGCGCCAAGGCAATCGTCCAATGTTTTTGAGAGTTGCTTCTCATTTGTCCCCGCCTCAACTTCCAGTCTGCCACGCGGTGGCCGCAGGGTCAATCGGCTGTGCTAAGATGGGCTGCCTTTTGACCTCCCAGGAGCATCGCCGCTGCCCGCGGGTCTGTCATTCTTTGGATGCTATGAGGGGTCCGGACGGATACAGAAGGCTGCTCAGGAGCCCTCATGCGCAAAGCCAAAATCGTCGCCACCATCGGCCCGGCCTCGCGCGAGCCGCTGATGCTGCTGGCGCTGCTGGAAGCCGGCATGGACGCCGCCCGGCTGAACTTCTCCCAGGGCGAGCACCGCGAGCACGCCGCGGTGATCCGCGACCTGCGCAAGCTCACCTCCCTGCGCGAGCGCTCGCTCGCCATTCTGGCCGACCTGCCCGGACCCAAGATCCGCACCGGAAAACTCCAGGACGGCAAACCCATCACGCTGGAGACCGGGCAGAAAGTTACCTTGACCGGCGAAGAGATCGTCGGCAACGCCAAGCGGCTGAGCATCAACTATCCGCACCTGGCCGCCGATGTGGCGCCCGGCAACCGCATCCTGCTGGCCGACGGCCTCATCGAGTTGCGCGTGCTGGAAAAGAAGGGCAAGGAGATCCTCTGCCGGGTGGTGAACGGGGGCGAGCTGGGCGAGCGCAAGGGTGTGAACCTGCCCGGCGCCAAGCTGCGCATCTCTTCAGTGACGCCGCGCGACCGCGAGCACGTGCGCTTCGCACTCGCCCACGGCGTCAACTGCATCGCGCAGTCCTTCGTGCGCTCGGCCGACGACGTGCGGCAACTGAAGGAAATCATCCGCCGCGCCGGCTACAACACGCCTGTCATCGCCAAAATCGAAAAGCCGGAGGCGCTCGAGCATCTGGAAGAAATCCTCGAAGTGGCCGAAGGTGTGATGGTGGCCCGCGGCGACCTGGGCGTGGAGATGAACCCCGAGCAGGTGCCGCCGGCGCAGAAGCGCATCATCGCCCTGGCCAACCAGTACCGCCGGCCGGTCATCACCGCCACCCAGATGCTCGAATCCATGATTCAGAACCCGCGGCCCACCCGCGCCGAAGCCAGCGACGTCGCCAACGCCATCTTTGACGGCACCGACGCCGTCATGCTCTCCGGCGAATCGGCCAGCGGGCGCTACCCGCGCGAGGCGGTGGCCATGATGTCGCGCATTGTCGAAGCCGCCGAAGAAGTGGCGCCGCGGCTGCCGCGCCGCCGCCAGCACTCGCAAACCGATGTGGCCGAGACGGTGGCGGATACGGTGGCGGCGGCCAGCGAGCACCTGCGCTTGAAGGCGATCGCGGTGTTCACCGAGAGCGGGTCCAGCGCTCGCCTGGTCTCCAAGGCCCGGCCCTCGGCGCCCATCATCGCCTTCTCGCCCAACCAGGAAGTGCGGCGCACCCTGGCGCTGCTGTGGGGCGTGCTGCCTCGGCGCATCAAGCGTATCCGCAACGTTGACCAGCTTTTTCGCGAGGCCGAAGCCCGGCTGCGGCGCGAGAAGCTGGTGGGCAAGGGCGACATCATCGCCATCGTCGCCGGCACGCCGCTGGGGGCCCGGGGCACGACCAACATGGTCAAGTTCCACGTCGTCGGCTCCTGACCCTGCGTCAACCCGAGGCCGGTGGCACCTGCCACCGGCAGCCTCGATCCCAAATCCAATTTGGTTGTTGACCCCCGCTGCCCCGGCTCCAACACTTCCCTTGCGAGGACTCCCATGGCATATCGTTTGATTGACCGGTTGACCGACAAGCAGGTGGAGGAGCTGCACGCTCTCTACCGGCAGGAATGGTGGACCAACCACCGCCGCCCGGAAGATATCCGCCGCATGCTGGCAGGAACCGGCGTCATCATTGCGTTGGAGGATTCAGCCACCGGCGAGTTGGTGGCCTTCGCGCGCGTGCTCACCGACAACGTCTACCGCGCCCACCTCTTCGACGTCATTGTGCGTGAGTCCCACCGCGGCCAGGGCCTGGGCAAAATGATTGTGGACGCGGTGGTCAACCACCCAGTCATCGGCAAGGTCGAGAAGATAATCCTTTCCTGCCGCACCGAACTGGTGCCTTTTTACGAACGGTGGGGATTCACAACCGAGCTGGGCCCCGACATTCACGTCATGGTGCGTTCTGCTCCGGCATCCGCTCCAGTTGGTGAATGATGATTCTGACCAGTCTCACAGCCACAGTGGGCCACACGCCCTTGGTTGAACTGCAACGGCTGGCGAAAGGGCTGCCCGGCCGCGTGGTCGCCAAATTGGAAATGCGGAACCCGTGTGGAAGCGTGAAAGATCGGGTCGGCGTGGCGCTCATCGAGGACGCCGAGCGCCGGGGCGCTCTGCGACCCGGGATGACGATTGTCGAGCCCACCGGCGGCAACACCGGCATTGGGCTGGCGTTCGTGGCGGCCATCCGCGGCTATCGGCTCATCCTGACCATGCCGGAGACGATGTCGACGGAAAAGGTAGCACTGCTCCGGCAATTCGGCGCGGAGGTCGTGCTCACTCCGGGCATCCTCATGGGGGACGCCATAGCCCGAGCCAGGCAGCTAAACGGAGAAACCCCAGCTTCGATCATGCTCGATCAGTTTACGAACCCGGCCAACCCGGAAGCGCACCGTCGCACCACGGCGGTAGAAATCTGGGACGACACGGAGGGCGCTGTCGACGTTTTTGTTTGTGGCGTGGGCACCGGTGGAACCATTACCGGCGTGGGTGAAGTCCTCAAGGGGCGCAAGCCGAGTGTGCGCGTGGTTGCCGTCGAGCCTGCCGGCGCAGCGGTGCTTTCCGGCAGGCCGGCGGGGAAACACCTCATCCCGGGCATCGGCGTCGGGTTTGTCCCTCAGGTCTTGAACCGCTCCATTCTGGACGAGGTGATTGCCGTGACCGATGAGGATGCGTTTGCCTGCGCGCGACGCCTGGCGCGCGAGGAAGGGATTCTGGCGGGTGTTTCATCCGGCGCCGCGATTCATGCCGCGCTCACTGTCGCCGCCCGCCCGGACGCGAGAGGAAAAACAATTGTCGTGCTCTTGGCCGATACAGGTGAGCGCTACATAACCACGGGTCTGTTTGGAAGTTCGGGAGCTAGTTGACCCAGCGGGGCGGCTCGCGGCGGCCTTCCTCTTCGTCCTTCTCTTGCATGTAGACCTCGAACTTCTCCCGCGCCTGCCGCAGACGCCACTCGTTGTAGCCTCTCCGGGTGCGATAGTAGAGCCAGCCGCCGCGCAGATAGACCAGACCGAAAATCATCCCGCCCAGATGCGAGATATGGCTGATGCCTGAGCCGGGCCCCTGCAACGCGGAAAGAAGCGTGATGCCCCCGTAAATGGAAACGAAGATCCACGCTGGCACGGGAAGTACGAACCAGATGAAGATGGGCTGGCGCGGATAAAGAAGCCCGAAGGCCAGCAGCAGCCCGTAAATGGCGCCGGAGGCCCCAATCGTCGGGATGGTCGCCGCCGGGCCTCCCCAAATCAAGCTCACCGCCACGTTCAGCACTCCCGCGCCCACTCCGGTCAGCAGGTAATAGCGCAGAAAACGCCGGCTGCCCCAGTCTCGCTCCAGCGGCGTGCCGAACATCCACAGCGCAAACATGTTGAAGAAGAGGTGCCAGAACCCGCTGTGGAGAAACAGGTAGGTCAGCGGCTGCCAGAGACGAAAACTGAACACCGTGTCGACGGGCACGACTCCGAAAAGCACAACCGTGGTCTTTGCCCAAAGGGGTGCGAAGATACTCAGCAGGGCCAGCACGATAAAGATAGCTGTATTGAGGATGAGCAGCTGCTTGACGACCGGCGTGGGCCGATAGCCCCAGCCGAAACCGCCGGAGCTACGGTAGCTCGGCCGGCCCCAGCTGCGATACGAGCTCATGCTTACAGACTAGAGCCAACTACAGACTCTGTCTAGCTCAGTTTCTTCCGCGCAAAGCCGAAGAGGCTGCCCACCAGCGCCAGGAACATGATGAGCGCCAGGCCGGGGGAGTCACTGAAGGGGCCGAGGATCTTGGGACCAATGTTGAAGGAGTTGCGCGGCAGGGCGCCGGTTTCTTCCAGCAGCCGGATGCCGATGGCCGCCAGGCCGAAGATCGCCGCGCCGGCAATCAATCCGCTCGAGAAGAGCGAGCCCGGGCTGACTTCGCTCTCCGCCTCGCTCTTTTCCTGGCCGCGTTCGACCAGCCAGCGGATCAAGCCGCCGCAGAAAATGGTCAGCGTGGTGCCGATGGAAAGGTACGAGCCCACCGCAAAAGCCAACGAGCGGATGCCCAGCAGCTCAATGGTGACGACCAGAAACACTCCCAGCAGCACCAGTCCCCACGGCAACTGCTGCTTGAGGATGCCGTTGATGACCGTGGCCATCAGGCGCGCCTGCGGCGCCGCCGCCTGCTCGCTGCCGATGCCCTGGATCCACTGGATTTCGATTTGCTTGGTTTCGGCCGAATAGAGGTACTTGCCGTCCGGCACGGTGTCGGAGGCGATGGCGTTCAGCAGGTAGTAGTTCTTGCCTTCATGCGGATACTCGCGCGACTGAATCTGAACACCCTTTGGAAGCTGGTCGATGTCGACGGCGATGGTGAGGGGCTTGTACTCCGCCAGGCCGCGGTTCATCAGGATGAGCGTCAGGCCGATGACGAACACCGACGCCATGACGCCGACGATGAGCGCAATCTGCTGCTTCCACGGCGTGGCGCCCACCAGGAAGCCCGTCTTCAGGTCTTGCGAGGTGGCGCCGGCGTTGGCCGACGCGATGCACACCAGTCCGCCGATGGTCAGGGCCAGCACCGCGTAGCTGCCCGCCGTCCATCCCACGGCCAGAAACAGGGCGCAGGTGGCCATCAGCGTGGCGATGGTCATCCCGGAAATCGGGTTGGCCGAGCTGCCGATGAGTCCCACGATGCGTGAGCTCACCGTCACAAACAGGAAACCGAAGATCACCACCAGAATCCCCGCCAGGATGTTCGCGCCTAGACCGGTAGGCGCGCCGGGAACCGGATAGAAGGTGAGCAGGGCGATGATGACCAGAACCAGCGCGCCCGAGCCGATGAGCACGATCTTCATCGAGAGGTCGTCTTCCACTCGCGACTTCGTCTTGGCGGCTTGCGCGCCGGCCGCCAGGTCTTTGAGCCCGGCGCGGAACGACTCAATGATGGTCGGCAGTGTTTTCAGCAGCGTGATGAGGCCCGCGGCCGCCACCGCGCCCGCGCCCATGGGGCGGATGTAAGACGCCCAGAGCTGCTCGGAGGTCATCTGGGCGATGGGAATCGTGGACGGGTAAAGCGCCGCCGGCAGCTTGGAGCCGAAAAACTTGATGGCCGGCATCATCAGCAGCCACGAAAAAACCCCACCGGCAAAGATTGTTCCCGCCACCCGCGGCCCGATGATGTAACCCACGCCGAGGTATTCCGGCGTGACGTCGGCCTTGACCGTGGCGCCGGGATACCACTCTGGCCGGTAAGCGGGCTCCGACGGCCAGAAGCCCATGGCGCGCATCACGAACGCGTACACGCCGCCGATGCCCAGGCCCCAGAACACGCGGCCGGCGAAGCTGCCGCCGCGCTCGCCCGCCACCAGGACGTCGGCGCAGGCTGTACCTTCGGGGTAGGTCAGGTTGCCGTGCTCCTTCACAATCAGGTAGCGCCGCAGCGGGATCATGAACAGCACGCCGATCCAGCCGCCGATGAGCGCCAGCAGAAGGATGCGCGGGTACTGCGGGAAGTCGAGGTCGAAGCCGAGGAAGATCAGCGCCGGCAGCGTGAAGATGACGCCGGCGGCCACCGACTCGCCCGCCGAGCCCGCCGTCTGCACAATATTGTTCTCGAGGATGGTCCCGCGTCCGAAGGCGCGCAAGATACTGATGGAGAGCACCGCAATGGGAATCGAGGCGGAAACGGTCAGGCCGGCGCGCAGCCCCAGATATACCGTCACCGCGCCGAAGAAGATGCCGAACAGCGCCCCGAAAGCCACCGCCTTGAAGGTGAACTCCGGCACCGAGGCTTCCGAGGCAATGAACGGCTTGAATTCTCCCGGGGGTGCGGTGGACGACCAACCCTTGCCGGTTTGCTCCGCCATCGGGCTCTCCTTTGCCTTCGTGAGTAACTGTCGGGGCGCAAGCTAACACGCTTGTGCGCGTGAATTCAACAACTGTTGGCTATTCGCGACCGCAGGCCAGCTCCAGCCGCGCCCATTCGGTGCTGCGCTGCAGCAGCCGCTCGCGCAGCCCGTGCCGCGCCAGCCGCTGCGCCTCTGCCGCCACCCGGGAGCGGTCTTCCGCCGTCAGCTCCGTCCGATAAATGTCGGCGCGATGAAGGTAGGAATACTCCTGATACGAGAGCTTCCCCGCGCTCAGAGAATCCATGAGAGATTCCCAGGAACTCTGGCGGCGAAACCATCGCCTCGCCGCCGCCTCGTCCTTTTCAATCAGAATCGTGTGCGCGACCGGCTGGCTGGAGTCCGAGAGCCGCGCCCAGAGGCACGCTTGGGGACGGAACGGCCGCGCCGGGTCCGGGTCGGGGAACTCGGCCAGCACGGCGGCCAGCGCCGCGTCCTCGATTTCAAATCCCTCCCACCAGTAGCGGTAGATGTTGTAGGGACAAGTGCCGCTGCGCAGGCGCTCGCGCACGCGCTCGGGGTGCTTGCCGGTTGCCGTCAACACCAGACCGACGAGCTCGTGCAGCG
>JAXIPK010000163.1:0-10956 GCA_045402975.1 Acidobacteriota bacterium | reverse complement strand
CACCAGAATGAGCAGCGCCCCGACCAGCGGCGTGAAGAGAATCCAGTTTAGAATGTTTTCAGGCGAAATCACCGTTCACCTCGTCACGAACCGAAGAGTAGAGACCAGTAGCGCTCCACGTAATAGGACAGCAGCAAGACGATGCCGGCGGCCATCCACAGGGCGTAGCGTTGCACGGAGCCGGTCTGCACGGCGCGCGCCGGCAGGTTCATCACCCAGACCGTCCAGCCCAGCAGGTTGACCGTGCCGTCTACGATCCAGGTGTCCCACCAGATGGAGATCCGCGAGACGACGCGCGTCAGCCAGGCCGAGCCGTCCACACCTACGCCGTCAATCACTCGCGCGTCGAAGACCGCGAAAGCGGTGCCCATCCCCTTGCCGAAAACCGGCCCGTCGACGAACACCTTGCTGTAGATTTCGTCCACGTAATACTTGTTGTAGACCAGACGGTAGAGCGCGCCCAGGCGCGCAGCGATCAGATCCGGCAGCTCCGTGCGCTTCAGGTAGAGTTGATAGGCGAGCCAGATGCCCGCGCCTGCCACGGCCAGCGAGACCACCATCAAGCCCAGCTCGAGCCCATGCGAATGCTCGACCGCTTCCGCCTCGACCCGCGAGGCGAAGACCGGATGGAGGAAGTGCTCGAACCAGTTCCCTCCCCCCAGCGCCGCCGGCCAGCCGACCCAGCCGCCGACGATGGAGCCCAGTGCAAGCACCATCAGCGGCACCGTCATCGGGCGAGGGGCCTCGTGGATGTGGTGCTCGACCTCGTGCGGCACGCGCGACTTCCCGAAGAAGGTCAGGAACACCAGCCGGAACATGTAGAACGCCGTCATCAACGCGGTGACGAGGCCGATGCCCCAGAGAACTTTGAAGAACAGGTCGCCTTCGCGGGTAAAGGCCTTCCATAGAATCTCGTCTTTGCTGAAGAACCCGGCAAGCGGGAAGATGCCGGCAATGGCGAGCGCGCCGGCGAGGAATGTCTTGCCGGTGGCGGGCAGCTTCGACCACAGCCCGCCCATCTTGCGGATGTCCTGCTCGCCGCTCAACGCGTGAATCACCGCGCCGGAGCCGAGGAAGAGCAGCGCTTTGAAGAAAGCGTGGGTGTAGAGATGGAACACGCCGGCGGCAAAGGCGCCCACGCCGCAGGCCATGAACATGTAGCCGAGCTGGCTGATGGTGGAGTAGGCGAGCACGCGCTTGATGTCGTTCTGCACCAGGCCCATGGACGCAGCGAAGATGGCGGTGACGGCGCCGACGGCGGCCACCACTTCCAGGCTCAACGGCGCCAACTGGTAGAGGCCGTTGGCGCGGGAAACCATGTAGACGCCGGCTGTAACCATCGTCGCCGCGTGGATGAGGGCGCTCACGGGAGTGGGGCCTTCCATCGCGTCCGGCAGCCATACATAAAGCGGAATCTGCGCCGACTTTCCGGTCGCGCCGACAAACAGCAGCAACGTGATGGCGACGATGGTGGGATCGCCCACCGCATAGTTGCCGAGCTGGCTGTTGACGCCGAGGAAGTTCAGCGTGCCGAAAGTGGTCGCCGTCAGAAACATCCCGATGAGGAAGCCGGCGTCGACGACCCGGTTGACGATGAAGGCCTTGTTGGCAGCGTTGGTGGCGCTCTTCTTCAGGAACCAGAAACCGATGAGCAGATACGAGCACAGCCCGACGCCTTCCCAGCCGACGAACATCATCAGGAAACTGTTGGCCAGCACCAAGGTCAGCATCATGAACATGAACAGGTTCATGTAGCCGAAGAAGCGGTAGTAGCCGCCTTCGTGAGCCATGTAGCCGATGGAGTAGACGTGAATCAGGAAGCCCACGCCGGTTACGACGAGAATCATCACCGTCGAAAGCGGGTCGACCAGGAAGCCCCATTTGACCTCGAAGGCCGTCGCCGCGCCCGCCAGCGGCATAGACGGGATCCAGGTGAACAGAATTTTCTCGAAGGGTTGCCCGCCGCGCTTCAGCACTTCGGAGAAGATTCCGAGGGAAAGCAGGAACGAAACTCCCACCGAGCCGCAGCAGAGGGCGCTGACGGCCGCGCGCGGCAGTCGCCGGCCGATGAGCAGCATCAGGAAGGCGCCGGCTGCGGGCAGCAGCGGCACCAGCCAGACGGCTTCGAGAAAACTCTGCGGCATCGTCATCCCTTCAACAAGTCAATCTCGTCCGCGTTCACCGTGTCGCGCAGGCGGAAGAGAGCAATCAGGATTCCCAGCCCAACCGCCGCCTCGGCGGCGGCCACCGTGATTACGAAAATGGCGAAAATCTGCCCGGAGATGTCGCTGAGCTGGCGCGAGAACGCAATCAAGTTCAGGTTGGCGGCGTTCAAGATGAGCTCAATGGACATCAGAATAATCAGGATGTTGCGGCGGGTGAGCACGCCGATGACGCCGATGGTAAAGAGCGCCGCGCTCAGCATCAGATAGTACCACGTCGGGATCATCGCTTATCTCCGCCGCGCCATCAGCACCGCTCCCACCATCGCCACCAGAAGAAGCAGCGAGGCGATCTCGAACGGCAGCAGGTAGTTCTGGAACAGTGTGACACCGATGACTTCCGTATTGGGCTGCAGCATGGTGGGCGGTGCCTCCGCCACGGTTGGGACGTCGCGGCCGCTGTAGAGGACCAGGGCAAACTCGGCCAGCAAAACCGCGGCCGCCAGTCCGGCGACGCGCCATTGGCGGTTGAACTGCGCCTGGTGCGCGGCCACGTCCAGCCGCACCAGCATGATGACGAAGAGGA
This sequence comes from Acidobacteriota bacterium, assembly GCA_045402975.1. Lineage (GTDB taxonomy): Bacteria > Acidobacteriota > Terriglobia > Acidiferrales > 2-02-FULL-67-57 > JACPRL01. Next base: position 8,208 of record JAXIPK010000163.1, on the reverse strand, counting down.
ACAGGACCATGATGCCGCCGATGTAGAGGATGATCTGGACGGCGGCCAGAAACTCAGCGCTGAGCTGGAGGTAGAGCAGCGCCAGCGAGAGCAGGGTGAGGATGAGGAAGATGGCGCTGTGCACCGGGCTGCGGCGCGTGATGACCAGAACGGCCGAGACCACCGCCACGGTGGCCAGGAACCAGAATGTCAGCAACGGGAACGCCATTGGCTCCTCAATCCGTCTGTTCGCCGGCCAGCACGGTGGCGACCAGCAAAGTGAGCAAGGTGCCAATCCACATCGTGCCGGCAAAATTCCACCCCAGCTTCCGCCAGAGAATCAAGGCCACACCGCAGAAGATGGTGTTGGCGATGGCGACGGGAATCATGAAGTGCCAGCCCAGCCGCATCAGTTGGTCGAAGCGATAGCGCGGAAAGGTCCCGCGGAACCAGATGAAGCCGTAGAGAAACAGGGAGACCTTGAGCAGAAACCAGAACACGCCCTGGATGGCGTTGGCGACCAGGGGAATGGCAAACAGCGCGCCGAGCAGCAACGCGCCGCCGCCGAAGGCCAGCAGCATCAGCCGCTGCCAGCGCCACTCCCGCCCGGCGGGCAGCCGGAAGCCGTGCACGATGCACCAGTAGGCGGCGAAAAGAAGAATCGGCACGGGCGCGTACTTCAGGAAATCGAGCCAGGCCACGCTGGGGAACGGCCGCAGCCAGCCGCCGAGAAACAGCGTGACGGCGATGGAGCTGACCAGCGTCATGGCGGTGTATTCGGCCAGAAAGTAGAGCGAAAAACGGAAGCCGCTGTACTCGGTGTGGAAGCCGGCGACCAGCTCCGATTCGGCTTCGGGCAGGTCGAAGGGGTTGCGGTTGGTTTCGGCAATGGCAGCGACAAAGAGGATGAAGAAGGCTACGGGCTGAATAAAGACGAACCAGACTCCCTGCTCCAACTGCGCCTGGACGATGCCGCGCATGCTGAGAGTGCCGCTGAGCAGCAACGCGCTGACGATGGCGAAGCCGAGCGCGACCTCGTAACTCACAAGCTGCGCGGTCGAACGCAGCGCGCCGAGCAGTGGGTAGTGACTGTTCGAAGCCCATCCGCCCAGGATGATCCCGTAAATCCCCAGCGACGAGATGCCGAGAATGAACAACAGGCCAACGTTGACGTCGGTGATGACGAAGTTGTCGGCGAAGGGAATGAGCGCGAAGCCGGTGAAGGCCGCCATGACGCTGATGATGGGCGCCAGCCAGAAGAGGAACTTGTCGGCGCCACGCGGGATGATGTCTTCCTTCAGCAGAAGCTTCAACCCATCGGCGATGGGCTGCAGCAGGCCGTGCGGGCCGACGCGCATGGGGCCGAGGCGCACTTGCAGGTGAGCCAGGATCTTGCGCTCAGCGTAGACGAGGTAGGCGACGAGTAGCGAAAGGCCGGTGAAGACAATGAGAATCTGGATGGTGGGAATAATGAACGGCTGCAGCGGGTCGGGCAGAAACGCAACCAGGTCTTCGATCGCTTTCCTCATCGCGGCGTCGCCCTCAGCTCCCTAGTGCGGTCAGCGGTCCACTTCTCCCAACACAATGTCGATGGTGCCGATGACGGCCACCACGTCGGCCACCAGGTGGCCCCGGATCATCTGGTCGAGGGCTTGGAGGTTGATGAAGGACGGCGGGCGGATGCGCAGGCGGTAGGGCTGCGTGGTGGCGTCGCTGACCAGGTAATAGCCCAACTCGCCCTTGGGCGCCTCGATGGAGTGATAGACCTCGCCGGGAGGCGGCTTGATGACCTTACCCACGCGCGCCAGGATCGGCCCTTCGGGAATCGATTCCACCGCCTGCAGGATGATGCGGCGCGACTGGCGCATTTCTTCCAGCCGCACCAGGTAGCGGTCGTAGGTGTCGCCCCGCTCGCCGATGGGAATGTCGAACTCGAACTCCTTGTAGGCGGCGTAGGGGAAGGCCTTGCGGATGTCCCAGCGCATGCCGGCGCCGCGCAGGATGGGGCCGCTCACGCCCAGCGCAACGCACTGGTCGGCGGTCAGGATGCCGATGTTGCGGGTGCGGTCCACCCAGATGCGGTTGTGGGTGAGCAGTTCCTCGTACTCGTCGACGCGGGCATTGAAGTCGCGGCAGAACTCCTTTACGTCCTGCTCGAAGCCGTCGTAGGTCTCGTACTGCAGGCCGCCGATGCGGAAAGCGTGGGTGGTGAGGCGCGCGCCGCAGTACTTCTCGAAGATCTTCAGGATCTCTTCGCGCTCGCGGAAGGTGTAGAAGAGCGGGGTGATGGCCCCGATATCGAGCGCGTGGGTGCCGAGCCAGAGCAAGTGGCTGGCGATGCGCTGCAGCTCGGTGAGGATGGTGCGCACCCAGCGAGCGCGCGGTGGAGCCTCCACGACGAGCAACTTCTCCACCGCTTCGCAGTACCCGAGGCCGTTCGAGACCGCCGCCACGTAGTCGGTGCGGTCTACATAGGGCGCGAACTGCGGGTAGGTGCGGTTCTCGCCGATCTTCTCCACGCCGCGGTGCAGATAGCCGATGATGCACTCCGAGCCGACGACTTTTTCGCCGTCGAGCCGCAGCTTGACGCGCAAGACGCCGTGCGTGGCCGGATGCTGCGGCCCCATGTTGAGAATGATTTCTTCCGCGCCGAGAACCGTCGTCTCGACGCCGAAGTTGTTTGCCGGTTCAGCGGCCATGGCTATTGCCCGCTCTCGATGCCGATGTTCTCGCGCACCCAGTCCGTATCCTGCTTCAGGATGTCGTAGTCCTTGCGCAAGGGATGGCCCTTCCACCCATCCGGCAGCAGGATGCGCTTCAAGTTCGGGTGGCCGTCAAAACGGATGCCGAACATGTCGTAGACTTCGCGCTCCAGCCAGTTGGCCGCCGGCCAGACGCGGCAGACCGAGGGACAGGATTCGTTGACCGGCGCTTTCACGCGCAGGCGCTGGTTGTGCGTGAAGGAGTAGAGGTTCAGTATGACGTCAAAGCGCGGCTGGCGCTCAAGCCAGTCCACCGCCGTCAGGTCAGCCAGGTAGTCGTACTTCTCCCCTGCCTTGAGGTACTCGCAGACTTCGAGCACGCGGTCACGAACGACGACGATGGACTGAGTGCGGTCGCGAGTGGTCAGGCCGATGGCGTCGGCGAAACGAACTCGCAGGCGGCGCACCAGCTCATCGTCCAGCGGCTCCGGGCCGATGGCCGGCTTGGCGGGCGCAGCCGGCTTGGGCGGCGGCGCCGCGGGCTTCGCTTCTTCCTTTTTCTCTTCGTCCGCCATCAGTTGACCCCGAGCGCCCTCAAACCCAGTCGAGCGCGCCCTTCTTGTAGAGCCAGAAGTACCCAAGCAGAAGAACACCCAGAAAGACGATCATCTCGACCAGCCCGAAGACGCCCAGCACGTCGTACTTCACCGCCCAGGGAAAAAGGAAAACCACTTCCACGTCGAAAATGACGAACAGGATGGCGATGATGTAATAGCGCACGCCGAAGCGGCCCCGGGCGTCGCCCTCGGGGTCGATGCCGCACTCATAGGGGTTGAGCTTGTAGCCGACGTCGCGGCGGTCGGGCCGCACCAGAATGGCGATCCACAGCGTGGCCGCGGGAATAAAGAGCGTCAACGCCGCGAAGATGAGGATGGGGACGTAGTTCTCCGGCATTGGCTCAAGAAGGAGTGAAACTATCAGACAGGGACGGCTTTGCCAAGTCCCTATTCCCCACTCGGAGGCTCCGGAGCAGGGGTCGTGTCGGGCGCCGCCGGAGGCTCGCTGGGCGCGGCAGGCTCGGGGCTGGCTGCAGGAGCGGCTTCAGCCGAAGGCCCGGAGGCAGAGGCGGGGCCGTGGACCTCTTCGCCGCGCACGACAGCCACGGCGTGGGGAAGAACTTCCAGGATCGCGCCCAGGGAATCCTCCGCCCCGCTGGGCGAGCCCGGGAGGTTTATCAGCAGCGTCTTGCCCTTGACGCCAACCACAGCGCGCGAGAGCGCGGCAAGTGGAGTTTTCTTGACGCCTGCGCGGCGCATCAGCTCCGCCAGCCCGGGAACAGAACGCTCCATCACGGAGGTAGTGGCCTCGGGCGTGCGGTCGCGCGGGCCGATGCCGGTTCCGCCGGTGGTGAAGACGGCGTCGAGCTCGGTGTCCGAGCCCAGCGCGCTCAGGCGCTCGCGCAACAGGCTGAAGTCATCGGGAAGAATCTCGGACGAGTGCACCTCCCAGCCGGCCGCCTCCAACATCCGGGTGACGGCGGGGCCGGAGAGGTCTTCGCGAGTTCCGCCGGCAACGGAATCGCTCACAGTGACAATGGCAGCACGGTAGATGCGGGGCATCAGGCTTCGGCTCCTCGACGCGTCTCGTCCATCAAACGCAATCCTTCCATCAGCAGTCCCTGGGTGGAACGGGTGATGGTGCGGTCAGACGACTTGCCGCTGAAATCAATCTCGAAGGCGCCATCGGTCCATTCTATGATCTTGTAGACGGCTTCTTCGCCCTTCAGCTTGCCCATCGCCGCATCGTACACCTGGCCGCCCTCGAGGTAGATCTGGCACTTCTCGTTGCCCCGCGTGAGGGTGAGCGAGCAGGTCTTCTGACCCATCTCCAGCGATTGGAAAAGGTCGATGACGTTCATCTCTTCCAGCCGGCCGTCGATGACACCCGGGCGGCGTGCTTGGGTTTGGAGCTTCTCCAAGTGCATGCGGTCGGCGATTTTCTTGGCGCGCGCAACCACTTCGCGGATGAAAAACGGCTTGGCGATGTAGTCCTCGACGCCCTCGGAGACCTGGCGGAGTTTTTCTTCGATGTCGCCGCGGCTGGCGATGAAGATGAGGGGAATCTTCTTGGTCTCCTTCCGGGCGTGTAGCTTTTCGTAGAGCTGGAGCCCGTTGAGGCCCGGCATGTTGTAGTCGGTGAGGATCAGGTCGGGGTGCTCCTCGATCGCTTTCAGCAATGCGTCCGCGCCATCCGTGGCCGTGAGCACCGTGCCGCAGGCTTCCATGCCCTCGCGCAGCAGCTTGAGGACGGCGGGATTGTCGTCGGCGACCAGGATTTTGATTTTGGCCATGCCGCCCTAGCCTACCTCCGCCGGCGCCGATACAGGCCGCTCTTGCCTCCCGACTTCTCCAGCAGATAGAGGCCGCGCACTTCGATGCCCGGGTCGAGCGCCTTGCACATGTCGTAAACGGTCAGGGCCCCGACGGCGGCCGCGGTCAGGGCTTCCATTTCTACTCCCGTAGGCCCCGTGGATCGCACGCTGGAGGTAAGAAGCACTCCATTCTTACGCAACTGAGCGGTGACGTCAACATGAGTGAGTTGCAGCGGATGACAGAGAGGGATGAGGTCGGGCACGCGCTTGGCGGCAGCGATGCCGGCGATGCGCGCCACCTCCAGCGGGTCGCCCTTGGGGAGCTGCAAAGCGCGAATCTTGCGCACCACCGCCGGCTTCATGCGGACCTCCGCCTGCGCGCGCGCCTGGCGGACAGTGACGGGTTTGGCGGAGACATCCACCATGCGCACCCGGCCTCGCTTGTCGTAGTGGTTCAAGCTTCGCGCCATTGCGCTCACACCCTCCGCGGCAGAACATCCACCCAGGAGCCGGCGGCCAGTTCGCCGGCGTCGTCGGGAATCACAACGAAGCAGTTGCCCTGCGACACCGCGACCACGTCTCCTGAGCCCTGCCACGGTAGCACGCGTACGCGAACATCGCCATGCTCGCCTTCGAGCCGCGCCGGTAGAAACAGGGTGAGGCGCGTGGTCTGCTTGAACGGCTCGGCCAGCCGCGCCTTCAGGAATTGCAGAGGCGGAGCCGGAGCTCCACTGAGCAGGCAAATCGCCGGCGCGACGAACAACTCGAAGGTCACCATTGTCGAAACCGGATTGCCGGGCAGGCCGAAGACTGGCTTTTCCAGGCACCAGGCGAAAACGGCGGGCCGGCCGGGGCGAATGGCGACGGCGTCGAAGTGAAACTTGGCGCTCAGCTTGCGCAGCACCACTTCCACCAAGTCGTACTTGCCGGCCGACACGCCGCCGGTCAGAACCAGCGCGTCCTCTTCGAGGCCGCGGCGCATAAGCCGCTCCAGCTCATCCAGCGTATCGCGAGCGTTGCCGAGCACGACGGGTTCACCGCCGCAGAGAGCGACCTGAGCGGCCATCGAGTGGGCGTTGCTGTTGCGGATTTGCGTGGGGCCGGGGGTCGTCTCCGCGGCGACGACTTCATCGCCGGTGGAAAGCACGGCCACTCGCGGCCGGCGGTAGACACGCACCTGTGTGTGCCCCACCTGAGCGAGCACGGAGATCTCGGGGTAACCGATTCGTGTGCCGGCACCCAGCAGCACCTGGCCACTCGCGGCTTCGCTTCCCTGCGGAACGATGTTGGCGCCGGTAGCAAGGCTGCGTTGGATGGCCACCTGGTCGCCCTTGAGTTGAGTGTCCTCGATCATGACGACGGCGTCGGCGCCGGTGGGCGCGGGCGCTCCGGTCATAATCTGAACGCACTCGCCGGGACCAACCTTCCCGGAGAATGCCTCGCCCGCCCTAACCTCTCCGATGCGCCGCAAGGTGGCTGGAACGGTCGCGATGTCGGCCGAGCGCACGGCGTAACCGTCGCGGGTTGAGCGCGGGAAGGGCGGGTACTCGCGGTCGGCGCGCACTTCCTCGGCCAGGATGCGGCCCAAGCTGGAAGCCAGCGCAACAGTTTCGATGGCCGGCCTGGCGTTGCGCGCACGGATGACGGTGGAAACTCTTTCGCGGGCCTCCCGGTAGGTCAACATGGCGGGGTGAAAGGCTACCCGGCCAGCAGGCCGGCGAGCTTGGAGCCGGAAACCAGAATGGTTGCGTCGCGGTCGGGGCCGGTGGAGATCATCCCGATCTCCACGCCGACCTGGTCGCTGAGGAATTGCAGATAGTCGCGGGCGCGCTGGGGCAACTGATTGTAGTCGCGCAGGCCGCGGGTGGGAGTTTGCCAGCCGGGGAGCGTCTTGTACTCGGGTTCAATGCGTTCCAGCACTTCGCATTCGGCCGGCATGCCGGTCAGGAGCTCGCCTTTGACGCGGTAGCCGACGCAAACGGGGATTTCCGCCAACTCGTCGAGAACGTCGAGCTTGGTGACGACAAGAGAAGTGATTCCGTTGACCAGGGCGCTGTAGCGCAGGACTTCGAGGTCGAGCCAGCCGCAGCGGCGCGGGCGACCGGTGACGGCGCCGTATTCATTGCCACGCTCGCGCAACTTCTCCGCCTGCGGGCCGGTGGCTTCAGTGGCAAACGGGCCGCTGCCCACACGGGTGGCGTAGGCCTTGGTGACGCCGATGACGGCGCGAATCAAAGTGGGAGGAATCCCGAGGCCGGTGCAGGCGCCGCCGGCCGTGGCGCTGGAGGAGGTGACGAACGGATATGTTCCGTGGTCAACGTCGAGCATGGTCCCCTGCGCGCCTTCGCAGAGCGTGCGCTTGCCGGTGCGGTGGGCTTCGGCGAGCAGGAGCGGGACATCGGTTACGTAGGGACGCAGCCGGTCGGCATAGCCGACGTACTGCTCGATCTGCGGCGAGAAGTCCACGTCGGTCTTGCCATAAAGAGCGCGCGCCAGCTTGGTCTTGTGCTCGATGAGGGTCTGAAGTTTGGGGCGCAGCGTGCTGGCGTCGAGGAGGTCGCAGGTGCGCAGGCCGCGGCGGCCCATCTTGTCTTCATAGGTGGGACCGATGCCGCGCGCGGTGGTGCCGATCTTCTGCGGGCCGAGGGCCGCTTCCGCGGCACGCTCGAGCTCGCGGTGAAACGGAAAGATAAGATGGGTGCGGTTGCTGATGAAGAGGCGCGCCTCGGTGCTGACGCCGTGCTTCTCGAGATTGGCCAGCTCGTCGAGCAGGGCCGCCGGGTCGAGCACGACCCCCGAGCCGATGACCGCCCAGCGGCCCGGCCGGAGGATGCCGCTCGGAATCAGCTGCAGGATGATCTTGCGATCCCCGACCACGACGGTGTGGCCAGCGTTGTGACCGCCCTGGTAGCGGGCAATGATGTCGAACGAAGAGGCGAGGTAGTCGACGACCTTGCCTTTGCCTTCATCGCCCCACTGGGCGCCCACCACCACGGCTGCGCTCATTGGCGTTTCCTCGCCGCCCGCGCTTCACCCGCGTGACTCACTCGGGCAGAAGGGGCCGCCGTACAACCCCCGGGCGGCCGACAGGGCGGGCTACATCTTCACAACCTGCCTATGATAGGCGCGGCCTTGTGACCGCGCAAGCAGAATGGA
>JAXIPK010000384.1:0-4453 GCA_045402975.1 Acidobacteriota bacterium | reverse complement strand
AGTATTCTCTGCCGTCGCTCAAAGCGGTTGCAAAGGGCTGCGGCGTGCTGCTCGCGTATGAAAAGAGCGGCTACGACAAGACCGGGCCCGGCCGCCTGCCCGATCTGCTGCCGGAGTATTCCGTGCGGCGGCTGGTGGAAGCCGGCGCCAACTGCGTCAAGGTGCTGATGTACTACACACCGAACGATCCGCCCGGCGTCAACGAAATCAAACACGCCTTCATCGAGCGCATCGGGGCGGAGTGCGCCGCGGTGGACGTGCCTTTCTTCCTCGAGTTCATCGGTTACGAAGAGGGCATGGACGACCAGGGGCCGGAGTTCGCCGCCAAGAAGCCCGAGATCGTCACCAAGTCGATGGAGGAGTTCAGCAAGGACCGCTACGGCGTGGACGTGCTGAAGGTGGAAGTGCCCATCAACATGAAGTACGTCGAGGGCACGGGCGCCTTCAAGGGGCCGAAAGTCTGGACGCGCGCCCAGGCCAAGGAACTTTTCCAGAAGGCCGCCGGCGTCGCGCGCCGGCCGTTCATATACTTGAGCGCCGGCGTGAGCAACGAGATCTTCACCGAGACGCTGGAGCTGGTGTCCGAGTCCGCGGTGAATTGGAGCGGGGTGCTCTGCGGACGCGCCACCTGGAAAGACGGCGTGCCGGTCTACGCCAAGGGCGGTGTGAAAGCGCTGGAGGATTGGCTGGCTGACCAGGGCGTGAAGAACATCCAGTCGGTGAACCAGCGGCTCAAGGTTGCCAAGCCCTGGTACAGCTTCTACGGGGTCGAGTCCGCCGCCGCGCTGCGGTAAGGGTTACGTTCCGAGAAAACGCTTCTCGAGGGCATCGACTCGCCTTTCCACCGCCTCGAGGCGATCGACGTCGGCCTTCCGGAAAAGGTGCAGGCGCATTTCCTCAATCACTTTGCGAATGCTGGCTGCTTCCTCACGAAGCTCGGTGAGGTTCTCCGATACCCCTTGGAAGCCCTCCTGCACCAGATCAACTTTTCTGTCCGTCTCTTCAATTACGACACCGACGTGCCGCTTGAAGTCTTCCTGCAACCGAGTGACTTGCTGCTTAAAGTCTTTGTCGTGCTCTGCTAGGATGTCTCGGAGCTTCTGTTCGTCAATAGGCATGATGCGAGGCGGCTTCGCAAGCCGGAAGGCAGGACTATAACACATGAGAAACGGTCTTCAAACACTGGCTGTGGTGCTATTGGCGGCGGCCTGCCTGGCGGCGCACGACACCTGGCTGGTGCCCGAGCGCTTCCGCGTGGAGGCGTATCAAACCGTCAAGGTAGCGCTCAACACCAGCGAAGACTTTCCGGCCAGCGAGGCGGCGCCCACGCCGGACCGGGTCGCCCGTCTTGCCGTCGTCACTTACATCCAATCGCCCAAGGACCCGAACTTCGGCTTGGTGTCGACCCTGGAGTACACCAGCGAGCCTGGCGACAAGTATCGAGTGGAAGGAAAGTCGCTGGTGACCGAAGTCCTTCCGGGTCCGGGTTTGACGTTGGTAGCGGCTGTCACGCATCCGCGGTTGATCGTGCTCAAACCCGAAATCTTCCACGAGTACCTGACGGAAGAAGGCTTGGAAGAGATCGCGGCGGCGCGGGCGGTGCGCGGACAGGACAAGGCTGACGGCCGCGAGCGCTACAGCAAGATCACCAAGCTCGCCCTGTGCGCCGCCGAAGAAGGCGGCGCCGACTTCCGCAAGCCGCTCGACCTTCGCGTCGAGATTGTTCCCGAAGACAACCCCTGCTCCCTGCGAGTGGGTGGCGCACTCCGCGTGCGCCTGCTGTTTGCGAACCAGCCGCTGGCGGGCAAATGGGTGGGCGCGGGCTACGCGGGAGTCCACGGGCACAAGTACCCAGTGTGGGTGAAGACCGACGCCGAGGGCCGCGCCACAATTCCGCTCGACCGTCCCGGGGCGTGGTTCGTGCGCACCCTCCACATGATTCCCTCCACCGAATTCGAAGACGCCGACTGGCAGAGCTGGTTTTCCACTTTCACCTTTGAAGTGCGGTAGCACGCGTGGTTGATATCCACTCGCACTTCCTCCCCGGACTCGATGACGGCGCCCGCACGGTGGAAGACGCCGTGGCCATGATCGAGATGGCCGCCTCCGACGGCACCACGCACTTCGTCGGCACTCCGCACTGCAACGACCGCTACGAGTTTTCTCTGGAACGCAACCGCGCCTTGCTCGAAGAGCTGCGCGGGCGCATCACATCGCCCATCACGCTGCTCTCGGGCTGCGACCTCCACTTGAGCTATGACAATGTGCAAGCGGCGCTGGTGGAGCCGCGCAGTTTCGCCATCCAGCAAGGAACCTACCTGTTGACCGAGTTCGACAACTTCAGCATCGCGCCGCAGATGGTGGACGTTTTCTACCAGCTGCGCGGCGCCGGCCTCGTCCCCATCATCACCCATCCCGAGCGCATTCCCATTCTGCAAAAGAGCGGCACCAAACTCCTGCGCCAACTGGCGGCGATGGGTTGTCCGGTTCAGGTGACCGCCGGCTCGCTGACCGGCCGCTTTGGACGCATGGCGAAGGAGGTCGCCAGGCAGCTTTTCCGCGAGCGGCTCGTTCACCTGGTGGCCAGCGACGCGCACGACACCGATGACCGCCCGCCGCGAATGTCCGAGGCGCGGGCGCTGGTGGAGAAGGACTATGGCGTCGACCTGGCCCAGGCACTCTTCGTCGAGAATCCCCGCGCCGTCATCGAATCGCAGCCGTTGCCCTACTTTCCCGAGGCCGCTGAGCCAAAGAAAAAGCGCTTCTGGTTCTTCTAGTGCGGAGCTATTTGGAGAACAGGTGGTGCTCGATGAGGTCGCAGTAGATGTGGCCGAGCGTGATGTGGGCTTCCTGAATGCGCTGCGTGTCGCGCGAGGGGACCGCAAGCAGAAAGTCTGCCAGTGATCTGATTTTCTCAGTGCGCGCGCCGGTGAGAGCTGCGGTCACACAGCCGCGGCGACGCGCGGCCCGCAGGCCGCGCAGGACGTTGGGCGAGGCTCCGCTGGTGGTGAGGCCGATAACGATGTCGCCGCCGTCGGTCACGCTTTCGACCTGACGGGCAAACACATCGTTGAAGCCGTAGTCATTCCCCACCGCAGTGAGAACCGAAGAGTTTGTCGTCAGCGCTTGGACGCGCAGGCCAGGGCGCTCCAACCGCAGGCGTCCTTGGAGCTCGGCGGCGATGTGCTGCGCATCGGCGGCGCTGCCGCCGTTACCGAAGAGATAGACGTATTTTCGCAGCGATAGCGCCGCAATCGTCAACTGCGCAAACTCGGCCAGTTCGACCAGCAAGGAGGGCGAGATCCGTTGCTTGACGCGACAACTCTCGGCCAGGTGCTGCCGAGCGAGGCGGACTGCAGCTTTCACGTCGAAGCTGCTGGCGTCGCGCATCTATTCGCCTCCGCCGCGCAGGCTCGCCAGCAGCTTCCCGCGGTCTTCGTAATGGCGCTGATAGTAGTCGCGGTAGGCGCCGCTCCGACAACGTCGGAGCCATTCGGGATGACTGCGGTACCAGGCGACGGTGCGCTCGAGTCCCTCTTCAAAGGTGTGGCAGGGTGTCCAGCCCAGTTCGGTGCGCAGCCGCGTGGAGTCCAGCGCGTAGCGCCGGTCGTGGCCGGGGCGGTCGGCGACAAAAGTGATGAGCGACTCGGGCTTTCCAACCAGCCGCAGCAGTGTGCGCACGATTTCGAGATTGGTTTTCTGCGCCACGCCACCGATGTTGTACGTCTCGCCGACGCGACCCTTGGCCAGCGCGCGCCAGATGGCGCGGCAGTGATCTTCGACGTAAATCCAGTCGCGCACCTGCAAGCCGTCGCCGTAAACGGGCAGCGGCTTGTCTTCGAGCGCGTTGGCAATCATCAGCGGAATGAGCTTTTCGGGAAACTGGTAGGGACCAAAATTGTTTGAGCAGCGCAGGATGAGGGCGGGAAAATTGTACGTGCGGACGTAGCTCAGCACCAGCAGGTCGGCCGCGGCCTTGCTGGCGGCGTAGGGGCTGGAAGGATTGAGCGGGGCGTTCTCGCCGAACGAGATTCCGTCGGGAGCGCTGCCGTAGACCTCGTCAGTGCTGATATGGACGAAGCGCGGGACGCCGCGGCGGCGCGCGGCCTCGAGCAGCGCCTGCGTGCCCAGGACATTGGTACGCAGAAAAGGCTCGGCGCTTTCTATGCTGCGGTCGACGTGAGTTTCGGCGGCGAAGTTGACGACGGCATCACCCCCGCCCAGCAGTTCATTCAACAGCGCGCTGTCGGCGATGTCGCCATGAGCAAACCGGTACCGTGCGTTCTCTGCGACGTCGGCGAGGTTCTCCGAGTTGCCGGCGTAGCTGAGGGCGTCGAGGTTGGTGACTTGGACGTCCGCGTGTTCAGCCAGCAGGTAGCGGAAGAAGTTCGAACCGATGAATCCCGCGCCTCCGGTGACCAGAAGCTTCATGTAGCTTCAGGGGAGCGCGTCC
>JAXIPK010000086.1:0-3961 GCA_045402975.1 Acidobacteriota bacterium | reverse complement strand
AATCGAAATGAAAGTGATTTCCGGCCACCCGCTGCTGGCCACCGCGGCGCTGGCGGCTGTGCAGCAGTGGGTCTACGAGCCCACCTACTTGAACGATGTGCCGGTGGCGGTGCAGCTCGAAGTCACCGTGAACTTCACTCTGATGCAGTAACCAGGAGCGAGCATGAAGAACGAGAAGCCGGCTGTTCCCGATACGCTCAAGTTCCACTGGACCTGCCCGCTCTGCCACTGGAGCGGCGAGGTGGCCGTCAGCACCCACTTCGGCAACGACCACGGCCGCGAGCTGCACGTCGGCGAGCGCCTGCTCGATTGCCCCCTCGAGCCTCGCCACCTCTAGTTCCTCGAGATGTTCGCCTGCCCGGGCTGCGCCACCGAAGACGAGCCCATGTACTTCCTGGCCGAGATCCACTGCATCGGCAACCGCTGGGTGGCGGTGCAGACTTTCCCCGCCCGCGAGCTGATGCCCGCCTTCGAGCGCGTCTAGCGCGCGCTCCCACGCCTTCCTTCCATTCGTGTCATCCCGCAGCAATTTTGCTTTGATCCTGCACCCGCTTGGGAAGGGCGGGGTTTCAACCCCGCCAAATGCGACGCAACGAAAAGTGGGCTTTAGCCCCTGAAGCGCCTTGCTCTTGTGCTTGTGTAGGGCGGCACCTTGTGTGCCGCCGGTTCGTGTCTTTGTGGCCTTCTGCGGTTCAGGCGGCTTGGGAGGCCGTCGTGTGCTGGTAGCACGGCGACAGCCAGTGGCGATAGGCGGGCAGGCGCCCGCGCGTGGCGTCAGCATAGAGCCCGCGCAGCGTGTTGGTGATGGGCCCGATCTGCCCGCTGCCCACCGGCCGGTGGTCGACGCGCACGATGGGCGCCACCTCCACCGCCGTCCCGGTGAAGAAGGCTTCGTCGGCGATGTAGAGCTCGCTGCGGTCCACCGAGCGCTCCACCACCTCCAGCTTCAGCTCCGCGCGCGCCAGCTCCATCACCGAAGCCCGCGTAATCCCTTCCAGGATGTTGTCGGTCACCGGCGGCGTCAGCAGCTTCCCGCCGCGCACCAGAAAAATATTGGCGGCAGCGCCCTCCGCCACCTGGCCGTCTTCGTTGAGCAGGATGGCTTCATCGAACCCGTTGCGCCGCGCCTCATCGCCGGCCAGCGCGCTGTTGACGTAGGCGCCGCAAATCTTCGCCCGGCTGGGGATGGCGTTGTCCTCCAGCCGCCGCCACGAGACCACACCCGCGTGCAGCCCGCGCCGGCTGTCAATGTAATCGCCGAAGGGCAGCGCGATGATGGCGAAGGCGTCCAGCTCGTCCGGATGCACCCCGATGCGCTCCGCCGACTTGTAGGCCAGCGGCCGAACATAGGTGTTGGTGCGGAAACCGTTGCGGCGCACCAGCTCGGTGGTCAACTCGCAGAGCTCGGCGGGCGTGCAGGGAACGTTGAGGCGCAGGATGCCGCAGTTGCCCTTCCAGCGGTGGTAGTGCTCCAGCAACCGCACCAGAAACAGCTCCCCCTCGCTTTCGCTCCAGTAGCCGCGGATGCCTTCAAACACGCCGGTGCCGTAGTGCAGCGCGTGCGTCAGGATGCTGACCCGGGCCTCGCCCAGCGGCACGAACTGGTTGTTGAACCAGACAAGGATTTCCGGATTCACTTTCGAGGTCATGCCGTCCTCCTTAGTGGATGGTCTCGCGGCCGCGCAACAGCGCGCGGCGGTCAATTTCCAACCAGCGCTCCGATTTCACCAATCGCTCCAGCGCGGAAAGAACTTCTTGCTCGCTCTGCAGGCCGGTGGCTTCCAGCAGCGCGCCCAGCAGGACGATGTTCCCCGCGCGCGGCTCGCCCAGCTCGTCGGCCAGTTGCGTGAACGGCCGCGCCACCACCTGCACGTCGTCGCGGCGGCAGCCTTCCGGCAGTCCCGCGCCGTTGTAGAACACCCATCCGCCCGGCGTCACCGTCGGCAGGAACTTCACCAGCGAAGGCTCGTTCAGCGCCAGCAGCACGTTGGGGCGCGACACCAGCGGCGAATCCACCAGCGCCGAAGACAAACGCACGTGGCAGTTCGACGTCCCCGAGCGCATCTCCGGGCCATACGACGGCAGCCAGGAAACTTCCAGCCCGGCATCGAGTCCCGCTTCCGCCAGCAACTGCCCCAGCAACAGCACGCCCTGGCCGCCGAAGCCGGCGACCTTGATGCGGTAGTCGGTCTCGCGCGCCGCCTGCGTTCCCTCAACCTTGAGGTCCGGCCGGCCCGACCAGTCGCCGCCGATTTCCAGCACGCTCGGGATCTGTCCCAGCGGCGGCGCCGGCGGCAGCGGAGCGGCGGGCTTCGCCTCCTGCGTGCGGTCGCGGAAGACGGCCAGTGGAAAGACTTTGATCATTTCGTCCCGCACCCACCGCTGCGCCTCCACCGGGTTCATCTTCCAGATGGTGGGGCAGGGGGACAGAACCTCGACCAGCGAGAAGCCCAGCCCGCGCACCTGATTCTCCAGCGCGCGGCGGATGGCCTTAGCCGTCTTCATCACACCTTTGTTGTCGGCCACCGCCACGCGCTCGAGGTACACCGGAGCTTCGAGCGAAGCCAGCAGCTCGCAAACGTGCAGCGGGTAGCCTTCGTTCGCGGCGCTGCGGCCGAACGGCGTGGTGGAAGTCTTCTGACCCAGCAGCGTGGTCGGCGCCATCTGCCCGCCGGTCATTCCGTAGATGGCGTTGTTGACGAAGATGACGGAGATGTTTTCGCCGCGGTTGGCGGCGTGGATGAGCTCGGCGGTGCCGATGGCCGCCAGGTCGCCGTCGCCCTGGTAGCTGATGACGATGCTCTCCGGCCGGGCGCGTTTGGCGCCGGTGGCCACCGCCGCGGCGCGCCCGTGGGCGGCCTGGATGTTGCCGACGTCGAAGTAGTAGTAGGCGAACACCGAGCAGCCCACCGGGCTGATGAAGATGGTGCGGTCCTGGATGCCGAGCTGGTCAATGGCCAGCGCCACCAGCTTGTGCACGATGCCGTGCCCGCACCCGGGGCAGTAGTGCGTCTGGTGTTGGAGCTCCGACTTGCGGAAGTAGCTCTCGTAGAAGCTCTCCGGCTTGCTGTGCGTGACCGTGTAGCTAGACAAGGGCCACCCGTCCTTCCGGGATGGCGAGCGGGGCGAACCGCGCCGCGTGCTCCCGAATGAATTCCATCACCTCTTCCGCCGTCGGCACGTTGCCCCCGGCGCGCCCGTAGAACTCGATCGGAGTGCGCCCCTGCAAGGTGAGCCGCACGTCGTCGAGCAGTTGCCCGGTGCTGAGCTCCACCACGAAGAACGCGTGCGCCTGCTGGCTCAACTGCAGCAGCGGCGCCACCGGAAAAGGATAGAGCGTGATCGGCCGCAGCAGGCCCCACGCCAGCCCTTCGGCCCGCGCCTGCTCGACCACCGCCTTCAGGATGCGGCCCACGATCCCGTAGCCGACCAGGATGATTTCCGCGTCTTCCGTGCGCCAGAGCTCGGCGAGCGACTCGTGCTGCTCGGCGCGGCGGTACTTGGCCTCCAGATGCCGGACGTGCGCTTCCAGCGCGTCGGGCTCGAGGTAAATCGAGCTGATGAGGTTGCGCCGCGTGGCGGCGGTGCCTTCCACCGCCCAGGGCTTGCGCGGCGGCTGCACCACCTGGTTGGGGAACTCCACCGGCTCCATCATCTGCCCGGTGTAGCCGTCGGCCAGCACCACCACCGGGTTGCGGTAGTCGTCGGCCAGGCGGAACGCGAGCCAGGTCAGGTCGAACATTTCCTGCACCGAGCTCGGCGCCAGCACCAGTGTGCGGTAGTTGCCGTGGCCGCCGCCGTGGACCATCTGGTGGTAGTCGCCCTGCTCGGGCGCGATGTTGCCCAGCCCCGGGCCGCCGCGCATGATGTCGGCAATCACGCAGGGCAGCTCCGCCCCCGCCATGTAGCTGATGCCTTCCTGCATCAGGCTGATGCCGGGACCGCTCGAGGCCGTCATGGC